>CALIMV010000030.1 GCA_938045275.1 uncultured Granulosicoccaceae bacterium | reverse complement strand
TGCGCGAATGCAGAATCCGGACCCCTGCGATGAGCAAGTTCATCGTAGCCAATATAATTCAACTGAACAATCGGTAGACCGCGTGCAATATCCATACAGGCACTTTCGGTAATAATGTCGCGCATTAATATGCTGATACCTACCCTTGCCGCAATAAATTTGAACTCCGGTAAAAATGATCTTCCGTTGAGTTGGCCACGAAAAAAATCGTAAAACGCTAACAGTATCTCTAACAGTGTGAACAAAAGTATTCGAATTAATGTAGGTAAATGCAGTAATCCCACTAATAGCCATCTGCCTGGCTTAATATGCTTCAGCACAACATCCCAGCCAAGCGATGATGCACAAAAGTGTGATTCCTTAGCTCCACCAGTATAAATATTACAATACGCGCTGCCATCGATCAGCAACGGCTCATTTCCGAGTTCCAACACTTTTTGTACCTGCTGCGCTGTATACGGATCGTACATGCGGGCCATTTTTTCGGTGTTTTCAGGTTTGAAAGCGAACGCCGGCACTGCTGTCTTGACACCGTATAAAAGTTCACCTTGCACCGCGGGTGTTGAGCTTGGCAACCCGCTGTACATGGAATGACAACGGTAGTGCTCGCGTTCTAATAATCTGGCAATAAACGGTGCTTCGCCTCTTTCAATCGCCCTTTCCAATTCAGTGAGTCCCAGACCATCAATTTGAATCAATACCAGTCCGATGTGTTCTATGTCATTGTTCTCAACCAACTCGGGAGTTGGAAGCCGGCTATACTGCGACGGATGAAGCAATGACACTAGCCACTCATTTCGACTAAGCCTACGTCGCAGTTTGCGATATGCCACTTCCAGACGGGTCAACATGCCGGCTTTTTTATCCTCAAACTGCTCTCCCCGTTGGCAAGCGAAACAGATGCAGTGTTTGGCAAACAAACGCGTATCGTTGGAACAGCGCCGCGCCAGTTTGCATCGATCTTTAAATGGCAGTAAGCGTTATCTTCAATATCAGACTGTATACTCACTAAAACCGTCCCAAATTCTGTAGGAACCGGTCCAAAACCGACCTCCGCGTTTTGGTATAACCACTGGAGCGGAATTCCTGATAGCAGAATCAATTCGCCGTTATCTTCACGAATAAAGCAATTGCGTACCATCGCTATCCATTCAGCTGCTGCCCATGCGTGCTGACCGTCCCCCATACAACCACCATTTGTATGTGGATGAACCGCTTCAGGCCAATGTCCGGCAACACTTGCGTGCGTCACAACCGATTGAATTAAATCAGCGAATCGAGGTTCGTTTTTGCGCAATAAATTCTGAGCGATGTGCAGAGTCAGGTAAATGTTTACACCTGAATGAATCATGTCCTGAAAAAAACCATCCTTATATAGACAATTTTTTAGTAGAAAATCCAGCGTTCCGGATAATTCCGAACACCCAGGCGAATACAATTGCAATGGGTATCCAGCCACAACAGAACCTATTGCACCGGCATCCATTCGACGCATTGGTGAGGCTGGAATTGCAGTCATTTTGTGTTGCGCTGACCAGCGATGCAAACTTGCATCTACTGCACGACGGAAATCAATAGCTTCCAATCTGTAGTGTTTGGCGATGTCTAAATACCCAAGCGCACTAGCAAGATTCGCGGCGCTCTCAAGCCCTGATATGGACCAGAAATCGTCCCAGTAATAATAGTCGTTTGGCCCAAGGTGCTCGGCGCTAAATCCAGCTGGCATCAATCCTTGCCACGGTTCGTTCACGTTATCTGGCAAACGCTTTTTAATAATCCACTCAGCCCCAATTTGTACACTAGACCATATTGATTCACTTGGTAGTTGGCGAGTTTTAAGATAGTACTGGTTGATCAACCACAGTACTTGCCCATTGGAATCCCATTCACCGTCCTGAGAATGAAAATAACCCTGTTTGTTTTGTCTTTTGGGAAACTGTTCAATGATATGTTCTACTCGATGCACCAGACCGGCACAAAGTAATCCGTGTGCAATAAAAACCGTATCACGATACCAGTATCGCTTATAGGTGTAAGGACCTGCATAGACATCATCTGGAGTACAAAGAATCAAGGTTCTTACAGCTGATTCGTACAGCTTATTCCAATTATTATCCGGTGAACGCAATTCTGACTTACCTTTCAACGCTTGTATCCAGGCATCTGCATGGTCTATTTGATCAATCTTTTTTTGTGTATTTTCAAATGCGATACGAACATTGACCTGAGTTGTTGATGACCCGCTAACCCGAAACATAGCAGCGGCTGTCACCATGCCAACTTTGCAATGCCGACTGGATGTTTGTTCTTTGTCCAACAAGTGAATTAATACATCGCCGTTACTATAATCGGATGTATGGTGTCGCTCGACTGGGTGATCGAACTGTACAGTCGACTTGTTATTGATTGTCCATATAGAGCGTTGTTGATCCAAAGTAAGATCATCGATCAAGCTTATGCCCTCAGGGTTGTACGGCCTGGCACTAATAATAAGCCAGCCACCCTCTGGTATCTCTGCCACGCACGACATCACACAGCTTATTAAACCTTCATTGCATTCCATCCAAACACGATTGTTCAGAGTTACTCCCTCAGTTTGTGTCTGCGTCTGAACGCATAGGCCTTGTTCATCAGTTTGGTGTTGTTGACAATGCAGCTGCTTTGACGGCAATAATCGGATTCCACTATCGCTGATTAGCCAGACATCAAGCGACCAGCCATCCCACAGTGGCGTTAATAACCCTCGAGGGTCAACTATTGGCAGCTCGCTATGCCCAGGTATGCCCACGCTAGACCAATTTCTGTTAGTCAGATTGATCTGCGTGATTGAAAATGCGCGAGGTAAATAGCTGACGTCACGGGGGTCGTACTGACGCTCTATCCAGTAAGGCCAAACCCAATCCAGATTATGCTGAATTACCTTGCTGTTTAACAAACCTCTCGCATGAAAAACAACCCCAGCTCTAAGCAATTCGATTGGTTCATCGACTTCGGAAGGTTGCGAGAACTGCCGTAGACGCGCCAGCAGATGCACAGGATCCAGAAACCCATGTGATCGGGCAATATATTTGACCGCAATTCTCCACGGTAGCCAATTGAGCATGGTCTCAGTGTGTTTATGTAAACCCAAGACTAATGTAGGCTGAAAAGTATTGCTCGCTTTTGACCCGTATCAAAAGACTGAATTCAGTTACCAGTTTTAGAAACGTATTTAGCGGGTATCAGTTTACGATTAAGGCGTGATTGCTCTTTGATGAATATATTCACTCACTGCATGACGTTACTCGAGGCGGCATCTGCTGCCGCTTTAACGATATTTTTAACTACCCTCCATTCAGCCTCAAACGTATGCATAGCTTTTACCCAGTCTGAGTAATCATCTGGCCGATGATGAACAGATCCGTGCAACAAGCGCTCATAGTGACCAATCGCCATTTCCACTGTTTTGGGCAAACTTAACGCATCCGCGGTTAATAATGCATTCTCGACAAGTTCTGTATACTTCAGCTGATCTGCAGCACTGATCCAGCTTAAAGCGTCTGCAAATGATTCCACCGATTGCTTAGGCAATAGGCGGCCATTCAATCGATCACGCAACACGTCCCTTACCCCAGACGCATCGACAGCTACAACTGGCACACCCGAGGCCATTGCTTCTGTCAACACCATCCCCTGGGTCTCGCTTTGCGAAGCAAACGCAAAAACGTCCATACAATGGTATGCGTCCGGCAGTTGAGTTTTATTACGGGAACCTGCCATAATTAGCTTGTTTCTTAACCCTGCTTTGACAAATATATTCTCTATTAGACTGCTCGCAGAGCCTTCGCCAAACACGACAAAATAAGTGTCCGCTAAAGTGTTTCTGCGCTGAAGAAAGTTGAGAACCGATTCGGCAAGAAATGCAACGTTCTTCTCTTTGGTTAACCTTCCCAAATGCCCGACAACAAACGCGTCTTGTGAAATGCCAAGCTCCGTTCTCATCTTTGTACCATTTCCCACGCGATAAAATTCAGTTTGCACACCTGTGGGCACTACATCGACTCTGGTGATAACACCGCGATCAATGATTTCATTGCGCATACTTTGACTGGGCGCGAAAACTTGATCGCAAGTATTGGCATAGTTAGTGGCAATGTTGCGAGCAAAATCCCGCACAAATTCTCCCTCAAGCGACACATTATGGGTGTAGTCTTCGTATTTGGTGTGGTGAGTGAATACAATTGGAATTTCCAATGCATGAGATACACGAAGCGCTATACTGCCGACTAAAAATGGATGATGCGAATGAACAATATCTGGCTCAAAGTTGTCAAGGTGCTCTTTTAATCGATATGGAATCGGCGTTATAAATGAAAAATCGGTGTGATTAAAATTTCTTATAGCCGGAATTCGTACAACATCGTGCTCATCGGCGTCTATGTTGTCAAACTCTGGTGCAATCACTAATACCTTATGGCCCAGCTGGCGATACTGTTCGGTAAATTGTTCGATCGAGCGGGTAACGCCACCGACGTGCGGCGTGAATGTATTGGTCATGATCAGTATATTCATATTATTGGTTCACACTATGCGTAAGCGTTGCGTTTCTCCAGACAATAACCCTGATTCCTAAGCAAATTACCCGTGCAATCTTATGGTTCGGGAATAGAAGGTCTGGAGTGTTCTTTCACATCCAGCGATCGCTTATCCTTCCATCGTTTAAGCTGACGTTCCATGGCATCGAAAGCATCACGCAACGCAACATAAAAATCTTCATGCGCCTCTGATGCGCCCGTATTCTGATTTACGACAAGTTCCGAGCCGGGTACATTCAGTGTTATATGCACTTCGTAGTGATTACCCTTGTGTTTGTGATGATGTGGTGCACTAAGTACAACATGAACACGACTAATTTCATTGCTTAGCGATTCGAGCTGCTTTAACCTGTGCTTTACTTTGTCGTCAATGAAGTCTGACGGTTCCAATTGGCGATAACTAACTTCAACTGGCAATACCATATTTTATTTTCCTTTTTTCTACTACAAGCCAATTTGAATTCAATGTCTTAACAAACGCTATTTGACAATAACAACGGAGCACGGCGCACGATGGGCAACTGACTGAGAGACACTACCTAGAACAAAGCTTCGCAATTTCCCTGTCCCACGACACCCCATTACGATAGTATCGGCATCATATTTTTCATATGCATCAATAATCGCATCTGCCGCATCGTTTTTGACAAGAATAGCGCTCACCTTAGCTACAGCGCTGGCACTCAAAAAACTGGCGGCTATTTTCAATATATTTTCACCGGCCACTGTATTAACAACCTGGTTGATTTTGTTGCTGTGAGAAAGCAGCGTCCGTGCATACTGCGTTTCATCGGGCAATGGTGAAATTAAATTCGCAGATTTGAGTCGAGAAGCGATCTCATCTGCGTACTCTACTTCGAGCCCCTTTCTTATCTCGTCGGGAAGTACGTAAGCGCCCACGGCATGTATTACCACAACTTCAGAATTGGATGACTTTGCCAACAGCGCTGTGATTTCTAACGCCTTTTTCGCATGTTGCGAACCGTCAACGGCAACGATTATCGTGTTCATGGCTTTCAACCCGTAAGTTAAGAGAATACTCTGAGCATTAAAACTACGGTATTGATAATCAATCTTTATTGATCAACGTCAATTAGCCCTGATCTGTTTAGATTCATCTAAATATTGTGAAACCGATCTATCCAAATAACGAGGGTTGCGATTGCCGATAAGCCATGTTGCCTCTTCACTTTTTAGCAAATTACTGATTGATCCTTATCAATTTGTCGACACACTACCTCGCTTACTCTATTACCAGAGAAGCGATCAATCGAGACTAATCATGCAGACTACTCCTACAATTTATAAGTCCTTTATCATTGCAGGCAACACGTACACCGTACGCCATGTGCAGGACGGTGATTTTGATGTCAATCTTACACATTGCACCAACATGCCAGATGCAACTCCAACCAGCGTCAATTTCGGATTAAAGCCCAACAATAAAATATTAAATCTTTGGGGTATTTATGACACCGACGATAGTCGTTCAAGTGCGTTTGTGGCTACTATGATCAACGGCCAGAATCAAGATGAATGCAAACGGGTTGGATTCGCTATGTACGCAAAAAATCGAGAAAATTATAGCCACGAATTCTATATATCAGTAGATCAAAGCCTTAAAAAGACCAACCTTCCAGCACAATTGTTCAGTGTGATTGTTCAGCATGCAACGCGGCATGGTGTTAAGGTTTTGTTCTGTCACTCCGACGAGAGCAATCAGGAGATGCAAGCGCTGGCCAAACAAGCCGGCATGTTGGTGACACTGGAATCAGGCCAATCTCATGGCATAAAATACACGTTAATGCTGGACAAACAACCTGATATTGAGCAAGCACTGGCCTTGTAGCAGTAAGCAACGACCCAAAATCAAAAGTAAGATTCTTTACAAATATCATTAGTAACATGACGCTTTGTTTGCTCAGCTCTTAACTCAAACCTCCAGCACGTTGGCATTAGTGAAAAGATAAACGACAGGCATTTATAACAGCTGTCTCTTGGGGTTACACAAGGACAATATGAATTTTAGATCAGTTAATCGCTGCCAGACAGTTTAGCCTAAAAAAACGATCATTTTCAGCCAATTCATTTTTCCCAAAATGGCAAGATCTGCACCAATAACGTTTGCAAGTATTATGAAAAATATTTTTCATTGCCCGACCAGCACTCTCGACCGAAATAGGGTCATCGAATAGCCTTTCACGATATCAGCCAATTAATGAGAGAGTTAATTGACTATCACTATATCATCTATGCGTAATCAGGCTTTCTGCTCCCTAGCGATTAGATAATTAAAATATTGCCTGTCACTCATTTATACTGTGTCGCATTATGACATCTGATCAACTCATACTATTCGTAATACTCTTCACAGCGATTTTACTTTTTGTGTGGAATCATTGGCGATATGACATCGTAGCTGGATTTGCATTGATGGCATGCGTCTACAGTGGAATTGTTCCTGTCGATAGTGCGTTCGATGGCTTTGCGCATCCAGCCGTTATTACAGTTGCCAGCGTACTCGTCATTAGTCGGGCCTTACAATCATCCGGGATTGTAGAATACTTCCTTCGCTACCTTGCACTCACTCGGGGTACGGTTACGGGACAAATAGCGGCCAATGCTGGGGTCACAGCACTACTCTCTGGATTTATGAACAACATAGGCGCACTGGCTCTTATGTTGCCGGTAACGCTGCGCGATGCACGCAAAGCCAAACGCAATGCCTCAATACTGCTTATGCCCTTGTCATTTGCCAGCTTGCTTGGTGGTTTGACGACACTAATCGGAACACCACCGAATATCATCATTGCAACCTTCAGAGCAGACAATACTGGCGAGTCGTTCTCTATGTTCGACTTTACTTATGTAGGCCTGGTCACAGCCAGTGCAGGTCTGATTTTTCTAGTAACCGTTGGGTGGCGATTATTGCCAAATGCTAGAAACGACAATTACAGTTCTGACGATGCACATCATCAATTCGGTCGTTACATTTGTGAATTTCGACTTCCATCCCAGTCATCTCTTGTAGGCTCTAATATCGGAGACTTTGAAGAGCTGTGCGAAAAAGAGGTTTCCGTTCTTGCAATAATCAGAGGCACCAAACGAATTTTAGCACCATCAACACTTGAGACTCTGGAAATAGGAGACACACTGATTGTCGAGGGTGCGAGCGAGTCACTACAACCGCTGTTAGAGAATCCTGCAATAGTTGAAACCGGCGCAGCCGACGTCAATCCAGAATGGCTTCGCTCACCAGATGTGCGTGTTATTGAGGCTGTTGTAATGCCAAATAGCATTGTTGAGGGTGTAGCTATGCGCCAGGTACGAATGCATCAGCGATATAAAGTGAATCTACTCGGTGTCGCTCGCGAAGGCAGAGCTTCTAAAGCCAAACTGAAGCACGTACGGTTTAAAACAGGCGATGTACTATTACTTCAGGGTGAAAAAGAAGCTTTAAAACTTGCTTGTAATAACCTTGGTTGTCTTGCTATTCGTAATAGAGGTTTTGAAATTACAGCTCGAAGAGGACTAATTGTTACTCCGCTGATTTTTCTTATTGGCATCATCGCTTCAGCGCTCGGGTTAGTACCAGTTCAAATTGCTTTTACTACAGTCGTCGGTATCTTAGTGCTAATGCGGCTGGTTTCTCTACAGGAAGCCTATAACAGTATTGAGTGGCCAGTGATTATTCTACTTGGATTCCTTATTCCAGTTGGGGAATCACTGCAAAGTACAGGAGCAACCTCTCTTATCTCGACGTTTATATCCAATGTGGCCGCTGATGCCCCGCCATGGACAATACTAACGTTACTCATGGTTACTTCTATGCTACTTTCGGATGTCGTGCACAATACACCCACTGCAGTTTTGATGGCTCCAATCGCTTTCACTCTTGCGTCCAGTTTGGGCTACTCTACAGATGCTTTTCTTATGGCAGTGGCTGTGGGTGCAGCATCGCCATACCTTACACCTATTGGTCATCAATCAAATACTTTGGTCATGGGGCCAGGTGGTTATAATTTCGGCGACTATTGGCGACTGGGACTTCCGTTAGATGTTGTTATTGTCTGTACTGCTGTTCCAATGATCCAATTGGTTTGGATGTGAATTTTCTCATTATTCTGATAAGGTTATTGATCAATCTACATGTTATGCTCTAACCAAATCAGCGTTGTCGAAACAAATGTTTAAACAACGCTGATGGTGAAAGCATTAGTGACCTTAAGTCCGCAATAAAATCGTTTACACTGGTTGTCTGCGTAGTGTTCCACCGCGATCACAGTTAGCACAAATTCAGTATGTTGCCTTTCCCTTTAATTTTACAGCAGACAAGTGCAGGCGCTTGACATTCGAATACTAACCGCCGCCACAGCGCATATTGTGTTCACGATATGTTTTCATGAATTCATCCGCGGCAGCGTCACTATAGCCATCGAATTCAAACTTTATTTTTTCCATTGGCAGTTCAAGTGAACCCAGTTTTCGTAAAGGCTCATCATGTACTGTTATATTCACCGTTCGATCTTTGTCATAGACAATCACGTAATTATCAATTACTTCAAAAGGTCGATTATTTACGGCACTCGGCAAATTTCGAAAAAATTCTGCACGTGTGCATTGCGAATCTAAATCCCGGACTTGTTTCATTGGTTATCCCCTATAAATCTTAAAAATCATATGCTAAACGCATATAAACAATATCAATCGATGAAAACACTTGCTTTGATCAATATCAATTAGGAAAAGTATCGCGCGAACGCGCATACTCACTAATGACTTAATGACTCAGCAATATCGCACACGGTGGATCATCCAACATTTCTTTGGTTGTACCACCGAACAAGGTTTCACGCATGCGCGAATGCCCGTAAGCTCCAATTACCGCTAATTGAGTATCAAAATCAATAGAGGCTTGTTTTAGACTACTCGCCACTCCACTACTATTCCCGGATATTTTTTCGACCGTAACCTTTAATCCTTTGCGAGCAAGGAACGACGCAACATCATCACCTGGAGCTGGACCGTAGTCGTGCACAGAAGAGTCCACAATGGCAATTCGAATATCGCTACTCTTATTTATTAATGGAAGGCTGTCTCGAATTGCTCTTGCAGAATGTGCTGAGGGATACCATCCGATAAGCACCCTGTCCAAATTAAGTGGTTTGGACATTTTTTCTGGGAGTACGATTGTCGGCAACCCGGCATCAAACAGCAAACCTTCAACAATACGGCGATAGAGGGAGCTGGAAAACAGGTTTTGAAAAGGCAAAATAGCTAAATCGGCATACAGAGCGGCCTTGCAAACAGCGTCAGCGATGCCGATGATAGGCTGACACACCGGGATGACAGTAAACGAGATGTCTTTTTCAACAAATCGCTTTTCTAATTCGCTCGCTCGTAATTTGGATTGTTCAATCATAGCCGCATACTGCTCTTCTCCACCATAAGTTGGAACCCCTGGGTATATAGATTCAGGTACTACAAACGCAAGATTCACTGCAATCACAAAAAGATGAGCATTGCTATCATGGGAAAATTGAACAATATGATCGAGTGAGTCGATGGGTGCATCCGGCGGTAGCACAGAGAAATAGGTTTTCATAATTTCAACTCCAAAATCGCGTACTAAACTTGCTTGCAGCAGAATCGACCAACTAGAGAACAAGTACGCTTCATTGTCGGCATGTTTATTTCAGTCTATTTGATACTCAATAATAACTTTTGATTTTGATCAAAGTTTCAAATTACTTATGCATCAAAATTATCACCAAGCAGAGTCAATAGTTAATAGAGCACAGCTATTGTTTGACTTTAGATTTTTTGGACAATGATGATAATTATCTTATATGTTTTAGTTTTAACCCTGATAACCGTAACTATTCACCACGAATGCTTGATGGGAATTAAAAATGGCCTGCTCAATTCAGCACGCCAGCCTCAACGTTGGATTGTTGGTACCACTGTGATTCTACTGCTGTTGGCACATATAGTTGAAATCAGCTTTTTCGCCCTGGGTTACCTTGTCATTGAAAATTTCTTTGACGCTGGTCGAATATTGGGAGAAAATTCAGAAGGTATAGCTGCAGCCTTGTACTTTTCATTTTCAAGCTATACGACACTAGGGATTGGAGACTTGTATCCTACTGGCGTGATTCGGTTATTATCAGGATTCGAAGGCTTATTAGGTTTGCTGATGATTGGATGGAGCGCATCGTTCCTGTATTTGGAAATGCGTACGTTATGGTCTTACGATCGGTAAATTTGTTGGCTTTTATAAATCTATCGTATAGATCACTTGATGAATATCAGCTGGATCTATTTTCCGACTCATACCCATGCCTTCCGCCAGAGATTTCATTTCCGTATTGTCCCGAAATTCAATACTGAAGAGACGCTTAACACCATTCTTTCTGGCATAGTCAAACAAATGCGTCAGTAACTTGGTGCCGATGAATTGTATATCCGCACCATCAGCTAATGCAATTGCCATTTCATGAGCATTGTTTTCGATATCTTTAACGTATCTTGCCATCCCGAGCTCAGTCGGAAATTGTCCATTGTCAAACAGTGCAATATACGCCATTGAGTCATGGTAGTCTAAATCACAGAGTTGTTCTATTTCATCGTTCGACACGCTATAAACTCCACCAAGAAATCGATTGCGTTTACGTTCAAAGCTCAGATCATTAAAAAACTCAGCTTCAATAGCGAGATCTGAGTGTCTAACTGGTCTCACTAATACTGCATCGTTTGAGTACGTCAATCGATCTCCTGTAGGGTTGTCAGAATACTCTCTGTACATGGTCTGCTCCTTTATAAGATTGATGCTTCATTTTGCAATACCCTAAACGCCTGGTCACTGATCCAAATCAATGTACTGATGGTTGGTGGCTGTAAGATTTCAATAGAACAATACAGATGGGAAAAGCCAATGCCATATCACACGATAGCAGTTCATTTAGACGATGTAGATAAAGCACCTGATTTGCTTACTTTTGCCTCTAAATTGGCAGATGAGCATAACAGCCATCTCATTGGTCTTTTTATCATGCATCCGCTGGAAATATACGTTGCCCGAATTTCAGAAGCGTCATTCTCAAACAACTTATCCGACATCATCAATAAAGATCAGTTAGAAAAAATGTCGAAACTGAAAACACTTTTCGATAAACAAACAAATAATCAAAATTTCGAATCAGAATGGCGATTTATTGAAAACAAAAATGACTCTGTGTTTGATGTGCTTATGAAACAAGCAACAACAACAGATTTACTTGTTCTTGGTAACGACGGACAAACAAAAAAGAAGAGTGAAAACGACATTTTGATCGAAAAAGCGTTGCTTGATTCCCCCGTCCCCACTCTCGTGGTACCTGATGGATTTCAGGGCCAAACAGTTGGACACAATGTCATTATCGGCTGGGATGCAACAGCCGTGTCTAGACGCGCAATTACCGCCGCTATGCCCTTTCTGAAAAGCGCCGACAATACCTGGTTGCATCGCGTCACGGACGAAAAAAACGAAGATCATTTTCAGCACAGTGTCGAGATAGATCTGGCCAGCATGCTTGCACGACACGAAATTAACGTCGAGCTATCTAACAGTAAAAACAGTAGCCACATTGCAGGAAATTCTTTGCTAGAAGAAGCTAGACTGCGTGGAGCAGATATGCTGGTAACCGGTGCGTTTGGACACCCTAGAATTCGTAATGTAATACTGGGCAGTACCACGCGATACTTACTGGACCACTCTGCATTACCGCTGTTGATGACGCACTGAAAAAATGACCGGCTTAATCAACAAATGCGTTAACAAAAAAGGTGAGCGATTCCTATAAAAAGAAAGACTAATTTGCAGTTTCTGATATCTGAAACTGCAGCTCTTCTTCCGAGTAGGGTTTACGCAGTAATTTTATTCCAACTTTAGACAATCGCTCAGTGTTCAGTAGTTCATTCGCGTATCCGCTGGTGATTATAAACGGAAAATCAGGTTTGATTTTTCGTATTTCCATTGCAAGATCATACCCGGTCATACCAGCAGACATAATCATATCGCTAAAAACCAAATCAATTTCGTCATGCACACCAAACTTCTCTAATGCATCGTATCCGTCAACCGCCTCAATTACGCTGTGACCCATACGCTCGAGTCGACGTTTTGCCAATCGCCTGACTCGCTCTTCATCCTCTACCAGCAAAATACATTGGTATTTTTGTGAATTGGACTTCGCCATTGGCTTGGTCTTACTATCGCCTACCTCTTGTGGTGCATTATCGCGAGGCAAGAATATGGAGAATGTTGTGCCTTCATTTACCCGACTCGTTACTTCAATAAACCCTTTTGATTGGCGTACAAATCCGTAGACCATACTCAACCCCATCCCAGTTCCAACGCTCTCTGGCTTCGTGGTGTAAAACGGCTCATAAATATGAGGTAGGTCTTTCTGAGATATCCCGGTACCGGTATCAGACACATCGATGCGAACGTAATCGCCCACTTGATTCTCTGAATCGGTTTCGATATTGAATTTGCTCGTCTCATTAACGGTCGCGATTGATAAGGTGCCACCGCTCGCCATCGCATCACGGGCATTGATAACGAGATTTATCAGAGAATTTTCGAGCTGCGACACATCGATGCGAGTTAACCACAAGTCTGGCGATAGGTTGGTGCTAAGGTAAATGTTTTCACCAATGGAGCGCCTCAGCAGTTCGATCATCTCAGTAATAAGCCTGTTAACAGAGATGGATTTAGGCAACAGAGTATTTCGACTGGCAAACGCAAGCAGCCGATCAGTTAATCTGGCCCCCATACGACTGGCTTCTCTGGCATCGTTGATCACCTCTACTAAATCAGCATCGTCAATACTGGACTCCAATATTTGTAGATTCCCGGATACGACCGTTAAGATATTGTTGAAATCGTGTGCAATTCCACCCGTTAGCTGCCCAATAGACTCAAGACGCTGAGACTGTTGCATAATTCCCAGCAGTTTATTTTTTTCTGTCACATCTTCGATAATAGCAACGTATTCTTTTTGACCTTCACTGCCATTGCTCATGCTAAGTGAGACTTCAACGTCGTATATTGAGCCGTTCTTTCGTGCATGCGTGGTTGAAAATTGAATCCGCTCTTTTTTCCCGGTACGAAGTGGTGCTATGAGATTTTCAAAACGCTCTTTATCGTAGTCCGGCTTGATATCCAATGGTGTCATGGTGAGCATTTCAGAAAGTGTGTACCCTAAATTAGCCAACGCTCCGTGACTGACAGTTGAAAATCGTAAAGACTCAAAATCAAATAAATATATCTCGTTCAATGAGGTGTTGAGTATTTGCCCGAGGCGAGCCCGGTCTTCCAATTGCGTGACCTCGTTTGTTAGGTCATGAAGAATCCCAGTGAATAGTATTTCCCCATCTGTAATATGCTTACCTACAGCAAGATGAAGAGGGAATATACGCCCATCGGAACGCAAACCGCTTACTCTTCGCCCAACACCGATAATGCTGGAGTGCCCAGTCGAAAGGTGGTTTTCAAGGTAGGCATCATGCTCGGAACGGAACGGCTCTGGCATCAACATAGAGACATTCTGCCCAACAATTTGTTTATCAGTGTAACCAAACAATCGGTTGCATGCGGCGTTGTTTTCTAAAATGATGCCTTTAGAATTTATTGTGATAACAGCTGCATCTATTGAATCCAATACGACCGAAATATCAATCAAATTTTGTGTTTTTATAGTCGAATTCTCGTTCAATTGATTCAACTCGTTAGTTAACGTTAGCCAGCCTAGGCATGTGAAAGAAATAGATCAGTGTGAATCAGATTGCCCAATACATCGTATGTCACTCCATGAAATAGTTTCTCAGCAATTCGAGAATGACCAAAAGCACCCATAACGACTAAATCTGGATTAAGTTGGCCGATGGTGTCAAGTAGCGCATGTGAAACATATCTTCCATCCGTTCCAACAATAGCCAAATTCGCTGTTAACCCATGCCGAGCCAAATAGGCTTCTATGTCACTCACTTTATGACTATTGTCTTGTTGGTCTGCAGTGGTATCGATTTCATTCTCTATTTGAACCAGATCTATTTTCTCAGCCATTTCTAATAGCGGAAAGGCAGCACGAATGGCCTGTATAGAATGGATATCTTCATGCCAGGCTATTACAACATGTTCAAATGCTTTTGGTTGCTCGAGCTCTTTTGCTGCATTCTTTTTTGTTACATTCTCTTTCGTTACATTCTCTTTCGTTACATTCAATGATTGATTCGCAGTAAGCAGAACTGGCTTATTCGCTTCAAATAACGCAGCGTCAAGACACTTTCTATGGAACCCAGATTGCAAACTACTACCATGGCTAATCATTACAAGATCGGCGTACAAAGAAGCCTTGGCCAATAGCTCTTGAATGTTATCCTCAATAGTATAATGATTGGTGAGACTAACGGCAATCTTGTGTTTATTGGTAAAGCGCCTAATTCTCTCAAGCCTGTCTTCAGTGCTGGCCAAATCTGCACGCGCTCCCTCCTCGCGAATACCGTCCACGCCCTTGACTGTTGCTATTCGCTTAGCGGACACCGGCAAACTCAACACACAAATATCGATCTGAGCATTCCATTTATTCGCCCATAATACGGCAGACTCTAGTGACTCAATAGAGTCCTGCGGGGTGTGAAGTACTAGTACAGATTGATACTTCATTATTATCTCCAATGTCATTCACACAAGTATCGAAAACAATCCGACCGTACTCAGCGATATCGGTGGCACGCACTACAACCACCCGTTAATTTTCCTACGCCAAAATAACTGGGCGGGGTGGCCTCAGCCTGTATTTTCGCTCGGTAAATACTTTCCAAAAAATCATCCATGTGTTCATCTATTAGCAAATGATTCGTAGCAGGTAAATCTTCAGAATCGTTGTCTGAACCTGGTGTTTGCACGGACAAAGCAGCAGCCAAATATTCGATTTCAGAAAGCGCCTCTACAACTTCCCGCTGACTCGACCCTGGACTCTGTTCATCTGCAATTAAGTTGTCTAGCTTGCGCATTTCATTCGCCATAGCCTGCATTGTGTTTTGAACATCCTCAGCTCCTATCCATGTAAAGCTTGATGGATAGGTAAGTAAACGAAATTGAACGCAACTACTCAGCAAAACAACCACAGAAAAGATCAATAAGACGGCGTAACGTTGAATAGGTATACGAATCATTTTCACACCCCTTACTTACCAATAGCTTGAACCAAAAAAACCAACTGACCTATACCTAAACTCAGCCTGCCATACTACTCGGTTAGAATTAAAGCATCGATATGCTCAGCTACATTGATGTAAGTCAACATTGCTACTGCCATTCCGGCTAGCTTACGAATTACTAAAGCCAATTTGTACATCATTTTTCCAATTAACCATCGTCCCAAGGCCGGTAAATGCTGTTTATTATTAATGGAGCAACGACGCACAAATCTATTATTGACCTGCATCAATGCACTTGAAAAAATCAAACCGCAACATAGCAACGTCACTAAGATATTTCCGGAGAAACGCAGTGGAAAATATGACGTTGAAAAACGAAATATTATATGCCTTGGATCAAGATCCCGAAATTGACGCCTCTCACATCGGAATCATTGTCGATGATGGCATTGTGACACTTACCGGTCGAGTGCATTCCCTGACTGATTCGGTCCACGCTATGAATGTCACCAAGAAAGTAAGCGGCGTTAAGGCTGTTGCACAGGAAATTCAGGTAATTGAACACAACGCTAAAACCGATAATTCAGATGAGACAATCTCGGTAAAAATCACCAAATATTTTGAACGGGACACTATGGTGCCTGAAAGCCAGATACAGATCAGTGTTCGAGACGGATGCGTCACTGTAACAGGGTATGTCGAATGGTTATATCAAAAAAATGCGATCGAGCAAGTATTAAGGGGCGTAGAAGGTGTCACCGATTACACAAATCAAGTTCGTGTTCAATTACCAAACACGGATGATCAAATGGAAGCTTTGATCAGCAGTAGAATTGCAAACGTAGATTCTATTGACTCCGACGGGCTAAACATCGCAGTTCATGGTGGCGAAGTAACACTAGGGGGCGTAATCGAAAATCGTAAAGTGCACGATAAACTTATTGATATGGTTTCATTACTACCAGGCGTTGATAAAGTTATTGACCATATGACCTTCGTTGAATTTTAATTCGTAGGCTCAGTGCATACTTAGCAGGCTTTTTAATATTGGCGCAGTTGATCTTTATCAATTAGATAAGATAAAAAACGATATAGCCTTACTACATGAATTAATCGTTGGAGAATCACATGCTCAGTGACAAAGAACTGAAAGAAAATGTGTTGAAAGAACTGGAATTCGACAACGCCGTTAACGCGACCGATATAGGGGTAATTGTTGAAGATGGCGCTGTAACGCTAACGGGAACGATAAACGACTATACGCAGCGTTTCGCAGCTGTAAATGCAGTCAAAAGTATGATTGGAGTGAAGGCGCTGGCTGATGATATAAAAGTTGTTCTCGCTCCTAATCATCGCCGTGATGACACAGAAATTTCAAAACATATAGCACATGTGCTACAGCACAACACAAACATACCGGAGGACGCAGTAAAAGCTGTTGTTCACCAAGGCTTAGTGACTCTTAATGGGGAAGTGTCTTACGAAAAACAACGCAGAAATATAGAAAAACAAGTTGCTCATGTAGCTGGAGTTAATGCCATTAACAATCGGATAAAAATTGAACCAACTATTGAACCTGAAAACGTAAAAGATCAAATTACCGCAGCATTAAAACGAAACGCAGAACTTGAATGTGCAGGTATCAACGTTACTGTTGAAGGGGACAGGGTCATTTTGACAGGCCGAGTAAAGGCCTTCTATGAACGGGAACTTGCCCAGTTAGCAGCATGGCGAGCCAATGGTGTTCGAGAAGTCATCGACAAAATCACCGTTGGCAATTAGTTGAAACACAATTAATTGTGTTGGACGATTTCCAATCTGATTAAATTAAAGTGAGCCTTATTGACAATGAAATGGATTGACAATAGCAACACTAAGACGCGATTAACATTTGAGATAAATCCTAGAACAGCTAGAAGCCGCCAATAGGATACGGACCATCCGTGAAGCCTTTATTATGATAGCCCTTGGCACCCACAAGCAACGTTAACGGACTTCTGTAATCAGCGTCGACACTCAACTTTCTAATTGCACGTGCGAAATCGTATTTTGGTTCCCAGCCCAGGCATTTCTGGGCATAACTACTATCGTAGACCCGATCAATTGTTTTAAACATCGTCCATCCTCGACGGGCATACTCTTCAACGTAGTCTGGTACATAGCGCTCAAGCGCCGCTGGAGCATTTACGCCAAGCTCTTTCGCATCGGCATACACAAACGGAGTTGCTCCTGAAATAATAAATCTATCAAAGCCAAGCTTACCCGCCTCGAGCAGCGCTAAAAGATGAGCGTCAACAATGTCTGCAATGTCTACTCGACGGAATAACAACTCATTGACTTTCAGATTCGCATCTTCGTAAGTGTCCCGTTTGTTTTTAGCGTCATCTTCTTCGGAAAAGAAACGAGACGTTTTTAATACCAGGCATGGCAAACCAGCTCTTCTGTGAAAAAGCTCACACATGTCTTCCGCAGCAGTTTTGGTAACACCGTATATATTCTTCGGTATTGGTTTTAGTTTTTCCGTTACCCAAACAGCCGGCTCGCCGGCAGCGGGTTTCATAGCATCACCAAATGTGCTTGTGGTACTGGTATAAACAAATGCCTCACAATGGTTTTCGATAGCTTCTTCCAACAGATTTAGTGTTCCAGAGATATTGGTGTCGACAAAATCTTGCCTTGTGTGTGTACCAACATGGGGCTTATGCAGAGTCGCCGTGTGAAGAACTGCAGTGCACCCCGTAATCGCTTTCTTAACGAAATCTCTGTCTGCAATCGAACCCACTAAATCAGTAAACGCAGACGTTTTTATGTCAACACCAACTGGTTGATCGCCACACTCTCTCAAGGAACGCATTAGCGCTTCTCCCAAGTGCCCAGCGCTACCGGTAACCAGAATTTTCATTTAAAAATTTATGCATTGGTTTATACAGCACTATCTAATCGGCCTTGTCGTCCACTTTTGGTTGAATTAAATCCCACATATTGCCTGAAATATCCAAAAACACCCCAACAACGCCGTATTCTTCTGATCGAGGCTCACCACGAACAAATTGTACACCGCGCGACCGGTAAGTTTCATAGTCTCGCCAAAAGTTGTCGGTGTACAAAAACATGAATACTCGATCACCTGCCTGCTGACCAATTTTTTCAGCTTGACTTTGGTTAGACGGTTGAGCCAATAGCAACCCACTTTCAATCGAACCCGGTGGTGCCACCACCACCCAACGCTTGGCTTTCGCAGGATTAAGAGATTGAACAGTTGGTGTGTCTTCCACCAGCCTGAATCCGAGCGTATTGACAAAAAAATGTATGGCTTCGTCATAGTCGTTGACAAGAAGCGACGTCAGCGCTAAATGTTGTTGCAAAGTCACATCTCCAGTTTTTGGTATTTTCGTGATTCCGATAAAATTTAACGGGGCGATTCAATATTTACTGTTATGACTATATTACACCTAATGATTGGCCTGCCCTGCTCTGGCAAAACCACACTTGCCAGGCAACTTGAACTTGAGCTCAAAGGGCTTCGACTGACACCCGATGAATGGCAACGACATCTATTTGGGCAAGATGCGACACACCCCGAACATGATATACGACATTCCAAAATTGAACAGCTACTGTGGAACATCGCCGCTTCCGCTCTTCGACTCGGAACAGATGTTATTCTGGACTTTGGGTTATGGACACGCAGTGAACGTGATGACTTTCGCAAGCGTGCAAGCGCATTGGGGGCGAACACTGTTATCCATTTTCTTGATGTGCCGCATAGCGAATTGTTTGCAAGACTGGAACACAGAAACAAGGGTGCACAGGATGATGTTACCTACATTCCACCTTATAAGCTAAAGGAATGGATTCCAATGTTTCAACCACCCGATGCTTCTGAGCTGGACCTAACTTATAAGTTAAGCTGAATACCATGATTACTTTTTCAGGTTTGTTAATCAGTTTCTAGCTGGCTGACAATGTATTCAACATCGACAAAAATACGTTTCACTTAATAACCAACCTGCTGCACTGCAGTAAAACAAAGCTGGTTAGCAGCCAGAGCTTTGTGCTCTAGCTGCGCCTGGCAATTTACTCAGTCAACACCGTAAAATTTATTGTAATAGCTCCACCAGCTTGCCCTGTAGCATCTTCGCCAACAAAAGGCGTTGCTGTCACTGTGTGTTCGCCTGACGTCAATGTAGCTGCTGCGTAGTCTCCTGATGAATCCCCAACCAGTGAATAGGGTGCAACA
>CALIMV010000029.1 GCA_938045275.1 uncultured Granulosicoccaceae bacterium | reverse complement strand
TTGACGTCGTGAATGGAGCAGGGGCCCACCACAGCCAGCAACCGAGAATCGTTGCCATCAAGAATGGCTTCTATTTCCGTACGGCCATTTTCGATAGTCTGCGTAGCTGACTCCGAACGGGGGTAGCGGTTCATGAGCTCGGTCGGGGAAACCAGCTTGGATTCTGAAACTATGTTGGTATTGGACAAAGGCCGATTGAGCCTCGTCGCGGTTGCGTTATCGGTCATTTTCCTGTTCTTTAGGGGTCGATTTTAATGAGTTGCCAAGTATGACAGTCGTCTGTTTAGGTAAGAGTTACACGACAAACCGAATAGCGCAACAGCTAATTGCTTTCTGTTGATTTTTGGTATTTGACTGAATGTGTGGCGATTCGCAGAAAATGCTTCAAATTGGCAGATCTTCTTAATACAGAGATACCAGGTTACTCCGAAAGCAGCAGTCCATCCGGGCCGACCGACACTGAGCGCTTACCATCGAGAATGTCATTGAAATCGTCACTCAGCAAAGACGCTCGCCAGCCTCCCAGCGCCTGCTGTGTTCCGGTGGTCACACACTTTTCTAACAGCTTTGGAGGTGCCAGAATGGCAGAGTTGATATCAAGCTCGGTAGCCCTCTGCTGAACCCAGGCGTTTAGCAATGCTACTCGAGCGAGATTAGCGGCATCCAGTTTTTTCTTTTTGATAAATTCAGGCGCGGGTTGTGGGGTTTGTATGGATGCTGTTTTAATCAGTTCGATTATTTCTGCTCCGAATCGATCACGTGATTTTTTATCAAGTCCGCGCACATGGCTTAGCTCGTCAATGGTGTCGGGTTGCATTTGAGCAATGCTACAAAGTACCTCATCTTTGATTAGCCAATTGCGGGGTCGATTGAGCTCGCGTGCTTTAATCTCTCGCCATTCAGCTAAGGCTTGGATGCATGCCAGTGCTGCACCTTTGTAGCGTTGAATATTGCGCACTTTTAGCCATCGTTGCTTAGCTGGTTGGTCGTATTTTTCAGGCTTCTCCCATTCCGCAAATTCTGGCGCTAGCCATTCAAGGCGATCTCGATCGACTAATTCTGCGCGTATACCAAGATAGAGTTCTTCAAGGTAAATAACATCGTCGAGTGCGTACGCTATTTGCTTTTCAGGTAATGGTCGCCTTGTCCAGTCGGCCCGTGTGTGCGATTTGCTTAGTTCAACGTTCAGCATTTCCTTTACAAGATTCGCATAACCGATTTGTTCGTTGTGGCCTAGCAGTGGAGCTGCTAATTGCGTATCGAAAATAGGTGAAGGCACGGTACCCTTGGAAAGTAGATAGAATATTTCCATGTCCTGTGAGGCGGCGTGCAGCACTTTGGTAATGTCTCGGTTGAGCAGTAAGCGAACAAAGGGCCCCATGTCTTTGATGGCTATGGTATCGATACAGGCTAGGATGTTCTCGACTTTAACTTGCACCAGGCATAGCTCGGGACGATAAGTTCGTTCGCGTAAAAATTCAGTATCAATTGCTATATAGGATTTAGTTGAGAGTTGGTTACAAAGATCGGAGAGTTTTTCAGGTGTATCGACGAACAAGTAGGGAGGGCGCGTATCACTCATAGTATCAGGCATAGTATCGGGCATAGTATCGGGGCAACGGTTATTCTGGCTAGACGTGTACAACGAATGCACACTGCGGATGCTGGACGGCTTCAGTTTAATCTGTTTACTCTTCAGACACTAGCCAAAATGTACTCATCAATTAACGATAGGCTAAAACGAAAACGAGTAAACTATATCTATTGCTTTGGTAACACCTGCAGCACCGCCAGCAGCCTCAAGATAAAATTGTTTGGCCAGATCATAGCGTAGGTACAGGGTATAACTGTCGTCGAACACACTCTGACCGTAGCGCAACAGCAAACGATCATTTACCTGTCCACTAACAACTAATTCAGTTGTATCGTCGCGACCACGGGCATCTATCGAGATTTCCTGGATACCAAGCGATTCAGCCAGGTTTTCGGTGATAGCGTTTCCACCTTTTACCGTCAGAGCGATTGCCGCGGCTGCCAGCAAGTTTTTTTCCTGACTTGAATTTTCACCAATGTCGCGCCCTAACACAATGAAAGACAGTATGGACTCTTGAGTTTTATCAGCAGGTTCTGTAAACAGGGAAATTTCCGGATCTTCAATTCTGCCATCAATGTGAAGGCCCGCGACTCTGTTGCCGCCTTCAACTTCGCGAACGGCGTCTATGTCAAGTGTTGTTTGGTCGATAGGACCAACAAACAATACCTGGCCATCGGTAATTGTCAGGTCTTGTCCGTACTGCTTATATATCCCGCTAACAATAGTAACTTCTCCGCCAAACTGCATCGGGTTTGGACTGCTTTGCGAAAGTGACATGTTGCCTGCAAGCGATGCGTTTAAACCATAGCCTGCCAGAGTAACGTTTTCACCCAGGTTAACGTTCACTTTTAGATCTAGGTTGGTTGCGGAAGCCTTTTTCTGTTGATTTTCTTGTGTTTTCGCATAAACATCTTCCACTACGATCACATCGTCAGATACGGTTGCCGCGCCGCGGGGAAGCTCTTTAATATTAATTGCCGCATTGGGTACATCCACATTGCCTCGTACACGAATTCTTGAAGGTGTTGCAGACACGGTTAGCTTTGTGTTCACCGTGGAACTGGTCAGTGGGTCTTGAACGATGTTTAGCTGCTGAGCGTCTATTTTGATATCGGCACGATAAGAATTGTTTATCCAGTTCGCTGTTCCTGAAACGCCAATACTGCCTTCACCGCTTTTCAATTGCCCATCTAACTTTGTGCGTTTACCGGAGATTGCAGCGGTTATCTTTCCATCATCAATCGATAACGGCAATTTATCTGATCGCACAACAAGAGACGACAATACAACGTCCCCATTATACAAAGGGTCTAGCAATTCACCGCTCAGTTTTCCGTTTGCGCTTATCTGTCCGGAAATATCTTCATAGTCTGGTAGGAAGGCTTTAACAAAACCGATTTTAAATCCGCTCAGATCTACATTGCCAGAAATGTTTTGTTTTTCACTTTTCGAATCGATTTTCAAGTCGATTTTGGCTTGCCCCATAGTGTCTGAATCGATTGTTAATGTAGAGTCAATCGCTTTGGCGTCAACGGCAGATTTAAGTTTTAAAGTGTCATAATTAAAACTCAGAGGCTGGCCACTGGTGTCTTGAACATTGATTGCACCGCCTGTGACATCTGCGTCGAGTTTCGCGGCGAAACCACCGGCTATTTCAGCACCCCAATCAAAGAGTATGTCAGCTTGCAATTTGCCGCTTAAGTTGGATTCAGCAGGTAGAAACGGATTCAGCTGTTCCAGCCTATACGCATCGAGCTCAATCCGGGCTTGCCCTTGGTTCTGCGCCAGTACCTGGTTCTTCAAACATAAGTTTGATTCCTGAATTGACCAGCAATGTGGCTCAATACTGAATTTTTTCGTGCTATTAATCCAGGTTAGGGGAGTTGGTTTGGTTAAGTTTATAGCATGCGCTGGAATTTCCAGCTTAACCTTGTCCAACACACCATTCCAATCGTAACTACCATTCAAACCGCCTGCCGCTAACACGTCAACGCTGGTTTTCTGTGGACCATCAGCGAATAAGGCTAATGTGTGTTCACTTAGCGACCCGATAAACTTTAATTTCACATTACTCACCTTTTGTTCGCCCGATTGGACTTTTTTTACGTTGAGTGAGAGATCGCTGTTATCCATTGCTCCGCGATTGATATTGGCATTGAGAGATAAACCACTGATAGCTACTTCATTGAATTTAATATCGGTCGAAGTGGCTTGTATTTTTGCATCCGGGTTTTTTAAATCACCCTGGAGATCTATATTTGCATTGAAACCGCCGGTAAGTTCGGGCATGAGATTTTGCAATTCCGGGAGCTTTATCTGAGCCTCAAGGTCCCACTTGTCGGTTAGTTGACCTTTGGCGTCTACTTGGTTGCCTCCGTTGTTTAATATCAGAGAGTCGAGTTGCCATGTGTCGTCTGAATGTTTTACAAGCTTAGTATCAAGGTTGAAAGGCACGTTACGTAGCACACCATCGATCTGCGCCTTTCTAAGATCAAGAGTCCATTTGCCATCAGCGAGATCGCCGTTTGCGTCAATCAAGCCATTGAGCTTGCCACTGACCCCATCGAACTTGACGGATGGGTCTATGTCTTTGGCAATTATTTTGGTGACCCAGGTAACGCCATTCTTCCACGAGACAGCACCATTGCCGGTTGCAAAACCATTTAACGTAAACGCACTAAAATCTGTAATTAATGCTCGTTCAGTGTTACCAACACCGGTTAAATCGAGTTCGGTTTCAGGTATGTTCTCGCCTTGAATCATGGATTTAAGCCGAACCGCGTAGTCATCCATATCGCCATCTATTGCCAGCGATAAATCATTGACCTGCGCTATTTCATTGGTATCCAATGGCCATCCTGCCTGGCTGGCTTTAATATTCAGTTGAGCAGGCAGCTTCTTGCTTAGTGGTTGAACCCGGCCAGTAATGCTCGCGTTAACCGCACCTTTTA
>CALIMV010000028.1 GCA_938045275.1 uncultured Granulosicoccaceae bacterium | reverse complement strand
TCTCGAAACGAGATCAAAGCCGAACTGGCTCAGCAGATAGTTATGGAATGCCTTGATTACGCCAGAGCTCACCATTGGGAGATTTGCGCCACAATCTGCGACCCGCGTGGCCATCTTGTGGCGCTTGCACGTACAGACTATGTTGTTGTGCCTGCCATTCAATACGCGATAGACAAAGCCTGGACTGCAGCAACGCTCGGCACCACCACTGAAGCGTTATTCGAACGAGCGGCTTCCCGCCCAGCGTTAGCGATGGGGTTCAGCAATCGGGAAAGGGTTTTAATGTTCCCTGGTGGATTTCCAATTATAGGCGATGGCATCTGTATCGCTGGCCTGGGGGTTTCAGGTGCAAAAGACGAGGAAGATGTGGAAATTGCCACGTCGGTCATTGCGAAACATGGTTTTTCCTGGCAATCATCCGGGTGATCGTCTCAAGTTTTTAGCCTGTCTTTGTTGAAGCCTTCTCAAAGACCATGCGTTCGCCATGATTGACATGCAAGGCTTCCCGCCTTGTTATATGAGTATGCGAGATCGAGTTTGAGATGGCTTTTAGCTTTTCCAGATAACTGCTTCAGTTTGCTGCTCCACTTAGCTGCTCCACTTAGCTGCTTCAGTTAGCTGCTCCATTGAGACTCAACACACACCATTCGCAGTATGGTTTCGATATTAAACTTTAAACGTTCTTCCAACGCAGCTTTGTCCATCAAATTGCGTTCAAATACGATGGAGCCTGTGTAGCGATTAGTTAGATAGTAATAGGCTATACCTGCAATCGAGATATTAAGTTGGACCGGATCAACACCGCGTCTGAACACACCCTCTTTAACGCCGCGCTTTAACAGATCGTCCACCATCTCAACGAAGCGTCGGCTGACCACCTTTATCGTTGTGGATTTTTTTAAGTGAACAGCTTTGTGCAGGTTTTCGCTGTTAACCAGTGTAATAAATTCGGGGTTTTTAAGATAATATTCCCAAGTAAAATGAACCAGTTTTTCAAGGGCTTCACGAGCAGGAAGCTGGTCTAAATTCAATTTTTGTTCGGCAGTGCGTATATCGATATATGCCTCTTCAAGTACACGCTGGAACAGCTCGCGTTTGGAACCAAAGTAATGATATATCATGCGTTTGTTAATCTTGCCACGTTCGGCAATAACATCAACGCGTGCCCCAGCTAATCCACACCTTGCAAACTCGCGTTTTGCGGCTTTTAAAATGCGCTTCTGCGTATCTTCGGCATTTCGCGTACGAGGGACAGCATTTTTTGCGTTCATGCGGGAAACCACTTGAAATTAGACTATTTTTAATGGGTCGGGGAAAAGCTAAGATGTTTGTATTCAGACTTTTTGACTATAGCAAGCTCTGAATAACAAATAGCACTGATATATTGTTATTTTACTACCGATACTTTAGTTCGATCCATAGTAATTGCAACGGCAATCACCAATACCAGGCCAAATACTATTTGTTGTGCAAACACGGTGACCCCAACAAAGGTCATGCCAATTCGCATTACAGCGACAATCAGCGCACCCACAAAGGTTTTCCAGATTGACCCAACGCCTCCGGTAATAGCTGTTCCGCCAACGATAATGCAGGCTATGGCAGGCAGCAAGAACTCGTTGGCAAGCGTTGGCGAGCCTGACCCCAAACGGGCTGCCATTACCACACCAGCAAGCCCTGCCATAAAGCCAGCTACAATAAACGCGAGCAACTTAACCAGATCAACGTTAATTCCGGTCGCGATTACCGCGCGCTCTTGCGAGCCAATGGCGCGCACCAGTCGACCAAACCGGCTAAAAGACAGAAGCACGGTTAAACCAGCAAGGACCACTAAACCGGTCAGCACTTCATTGTCGATACCAAAAGATGTTCCAGTTGCCCAGTCAAGCCACGCGGCTTTGTCTTCTTCGGCAATATAGACTGATCGTGTATCTGATACCCAATACGCGATTGAAGTCACCACGCCCCCTACTGCCAGCGTAGCCACGAATGACGGAATTCTCAGGTAGTTAACCACCAGTCCGCAAAAGAGACCCGAAATAGCGCCGGCAAGTAATGCAACCAGCAGGGCCAGAGGTCCCCAGTCTGGTAGCAGCACAGCCACAATACAACTTGCCATGGATGCCACTGCCTGAATGGACAAATCGATGCTACCCAGCATGATGACCAGTGTTGCACCGGACGCCATTAAAAACAGTGTCATCGTATCAGCGGTAACGCCAAGTAAATTGGCCGGACGTAAGAAACCAGGTTCCAACACTGCAATGCCTGCGACCAACAGCAGCAGCGCCAATACTGGAATGAAATCTCGAAATTTTGTTCTGCTAATCCCAATCATTCTGACATCGTATTCATTTCAAATTCATACCATACTTGCGATCAAGTCAACCTGCTGGGGTTTCCCTCCAGCCGGGGCATCGAAGCTTGCACTGACCTGGCCATCGCGCAACACCAGGATGCGGTTGGATAGGCCAATAACTTCTTCAAGCGTATCACCCAGTAGTAAGATTGCTATTCCCTGGTCTGCCATGTCTCGAATTAATTCATACACATCTTCTTTGGCGCCTACGTCGATTCCACGCGTTGGATGATCCAGTATCAGAATTTGCGAGCCTACCAGTTGCCACTTTGCCAGCACGACCTTTTGCTGATTGCCGCCAGATAGACTTTGCATTGCGGTAGATGTTGATGGGGTGCGTATGTTTAGTTGTTCAATCCAGCGGTTGGCTTCACGCTTCTCCTGCGCAAAACGTATCAAACCGTAGCGTGTAAACCGGTTTCCAGATGCCAGCGTCATGTTCTCCGAAACGCCGAGCCCGGGTACAATACCTTCAGTTTTACGTTCACTCGGCACAAACCCAAAACCACTTTTAACCGCGCGACGAGGGCTGTTAATGGTTTGGGGTTGGCCATTGATTGTTATGCTGCCAGCATCCGGTTTAGCAAGCCCGGCAAGACACCGTGCTAGCGCTTCACGGCCTGAGCCGACAACACCGGCAACGCCCAGTATTTCACCGGCGCCAAGCTCAAACGATAACTTTCTGTATTCCCCCTCGAGCGAGAGATTTTCAACCCTTAACAAGGGTTGCTTTTCATCATCACGTTGACGGTTTTCACGGTAGTATTCATGATCGAGCTGCCTGCCAACCATGTACTCATGAAGTTCCTCAATCGTTGCATCGTCCGCATCAGTAGAGTGGACCACGGCACCATCACGAAGCACATAAATTCGATCGGATATGTCCAGCACTTCGTCAAGTCGATGCGAGATAAATATAATCGCCGCTCGTTGCTTTAGCTCCTTGATAATCTGGAACAACAATTCTACTTCGCGACGCTCAAGAACGGAGGTTGGCTCGTCCAGCAAGATAACAATTTCCCCATCAATTCGCCCATCGAGCGAAAGCGCCTTTGCTATTTCAACCATTTGCCGTTCTGCAAAACCCAAGGAAGAACATTTAACAGAAGGATCGATTGTCAGGTGGACTTTGGCCAGTTCCAGACGTGCAGCGGCGTTCATTGCGCGTTTGTTCAGCAACCCAAATTTTACAAATTCGTTTTCACGGCCGAGAAAAATATTTTCAGCAACGCTCAAGGTTGGAATGACCGACTGCTCCTGAAAAACCATCGCCAGACCACGGTCAAATGCATCTCGTGGGTTACGGAAATTTTCTTTACTTCCGTTCAGAAACACCGTGCCTTCGTCTTGTTGATAGATTCCGGTCAGCACTTTCAGTAACGTCGATTTGCCCGCCCCGTTCTCCCCGATTAGACCAACCACCTCATTTCGTTTGATAACAATATCGACGGTATCAAGTGCCTTGACACCCGGAAACGACTTGCTGACCTTGCTGACTTCAAGAACCGTATCATTCATGCTCGACTCTCTCCATTGCAGGTTTGGGTTCGCTCACTTGACCACACTCAGTTGACGACGATCAAGTGCAAGTGAGACAGCGGCGATGATCAGCAAACCCTGAACACCTTGCTGTACGAATGGTGGTACACCCATTAACACCATGCCATTGGTTAAAACGATAACGATAAAAACGCCTACAACAGAATTCAAAACTGAACCGACACCGCCAATCAGTGAAGTTCCACCAACCACAACTGCTGTAATAGTGGTAAACAGGCGACCCTGCGCTATTAACGCGTGTCCCTGCCCCAATTGGGCTGCTACCATCGCACCGGCCAACCCTGAAAAAATACCAGCGAGTATGAAAACCAGTAATCGTGTCCGTTCGACCGGCACGCCGCTTTGTTTCGCCGTAACTTCATCGGTGCCTATGGCATAAACCCAACGACCGATGCGCGTTCTTTGTTGAATGACAAAGGCAATAACAACTGCGGCAATGGCAATCCATACCCCATGTGGCAGACCAAACGTGCGCCCAAGTGTCAGTGCACGAAACCCACGGTCCGAGATTCGAACCGGGAATCCACCAAGTGCGGCCGTCGCAATACCAAGACAGACAAACCCTATCCCAAGGGTTGCCATAAAGCTCGGAATTTTTAAATGTACATGGGCGGCGCCACTGACCGCACCAATGAATCCGCCGGCCAGCATGGCAATGGGAATGGCGAAAAATCCGAGATTAAGTTGCGTTTGATCATTAGCGACCAGTGATGCGGTAATGACAGCACAGAGCGCCACTATTCCCTCAACTGACAGATCAATCGATCCCATTAATATTACGAACGTGGCACCCATG
>CALIMV010000027.1 GCA_938045275.1 uncultured Granulosicoccaceae bacterium | reverse complement strand
CCAACATCCAGTGCTTCGCTATCGCTGTTCAGGAAAGGTAAGTAACAGGCGTTTCGTGCCTGGAGTGGTTGGCCGGTAATCGTTTCAGCAATTTGCGATGCCAGTGGCCCGCTGACGCGAACCACACCGATGCCCGCTTTTCCGGCACCGGTTGCAATGGCTGCTATTGTGTCATTAGCAATTGTTGTTTCACCAGACACATGCGTCAGGTCATGACTTTGCCAAAATCATCACCAAGCACTTTCTTGGTAATGTAATACTGCTGCAATATGGTGAGTATGTTGTTAACCACCCAATACAATACTAAACCGGCCGGAAACATCGCGAAAAACACACCAAAGATTAACGGTAAGAATTGGAATACTTTTGCTTGTATAGGGTCAACCGGTGCCGGGTTTAACTTTTGTTGAATATACATACTCACTGCCATTAACACAGGCAATATGAAATACGGATCACGTATGGCCAAATCTTTAATGTGGAACATCCACGGTGCTTGGCGCAGTTCCACACTTTCCAATAGTGTCCAATACAGGGCAATAAACACCGGCATCTGAATAATCATCGGCAAGCAACCGCCCAACGGGTTGGCTTTCTCTTTTTTGTATAGCTCCATGGTTGCCTGCCCCATTTTGGCCCTATCGTCTCCATAGCGCTCTTTGAGTTCGGCCATTTTAGGTTGAAGCTTTTTCATTTTTGCCATGGAACGATAACTGGACTCTGACAACTTGTAGAACAACGCTTTGATAACACAGGTTGAGAAGATGATCGCCCATCCCCAGTTTCCAACAAAACCATGAATGGTTTTTAGTAGCCAGAAAAGCGGTTGCGCCAAAATGGTGAGCCAACCGTAGTCCACCGTCAGTTCGAGATTGGGTCCGGATAGTTTCAGTTCGTCCTGTATTTTCGGACCGATAAATGCTTTGGTCTTGAGTGTGGCTTGTTCACCAGCAGCAATGGTTTTTGCTTCCGACATCATGCCAATCAGGTACCGGTTCTCTGAAGGCAGATAGCGAGTGTAAGCTGTATTACCTTCACCCTCGGTTGGAATCCATGCGGTGGCAAAGTAATGCTGAATCATCGCTATCCAGCCGTCGGTCACATCCTGGCTCAAGCGTTCGTCTTCCATATCCCCAAAGGAGACTTTGTTATATCGATCTTCGGGGTTGCTGGTTACAGCGCCAATATAGGTATTAACAAACTGTTGTTTTTCGTCTTTGGTATCAGGTTTTCGTTTAAGTTGCTGGTACTGATGAACCGTCCACGGGGAATCGGACGCATTGTTGATGACATACTCGACATCGACCTGGTAACTTCCCCTTGTAAATGTCAGCGTTTTGGTGACCGACTTTCCGTCATCCGACTGCCATACGAACGGCACTGAAACCGAATCACTATCACCAAGCTCATAACTGTCTGCCTCGACAGTCATTGCTGTTTCGTGTGTAGGCGTTGGTGTTGTTACCCCTTTTGTGTTCAACAACCCGGACTGCCCAACCAGATAACGTTCTGGTTTATTGCTCATCAGGGTAAAGGGTATGTTGGGTTCGTTGATCGAAACCGGGTAGTCGTTCAACAAAACAGAGGAAATGGTCGCACCGTTGGTACTGATTTCAACATCGAATACGTCGGTTTTTACAGAAACGCTTGGTGCATCTACCGTTTTATCAACCACAACGGGTTGAGCTGCTGTGGTTGTTCCGTCACCGCTGGTTACAACCTCGGGCAAATCTGCACCCGTGGGCACACCTTCTGCTCCATCGCTGGTGCCTTCGGGTACAACGCCACTGGTTTGTCCAGGCACTTCCTGCGGCATATGGTAATCCTGTAACCAATTTTGATACAGAATAAGACTGACAAAGCCTAAAGCCATGTACAGCAGCAGTCGTTGGTTATCCATCTTTAACTCTTTTGGTTACCTGTTGCATCGCAGCGAGACAAGTCGCGCCAGCCTGATTTGCTAGCAGAATTGTTTTTCGGGTCTGTCGACGCTGATGTTTGTCCCGGCACCGGATCATACCCGCCAGGCGACAATGGGTGGCAACGACATACGCGTTTTGTGGCCATATACGAACCTTTCAGCGCGCCATGCAGTTCGATGGCATTCAGCGCGTACTCTGAACAACTCGGATAGAATCGACAGCGAGGTGGGAGAAGCGGGCTAATCCAACGTTGGTAAAATAAAATCAGTCGAACCATGCACGTGCTGCCCGTCACTGTTTGTTGACCAGTTCAACCCATAATGTATCGAGTGATTGGCGTAATTCAACCGTGCTGGCTGATGCTGCAGGGTCTTTGTTCATTACGACCACATCAAAGCTGTGCAATCGTACTCTATTATGCCGGAAAGATTCCCGGGCTATGCGCTTGATGCGATTACGATCAACCGCTCGTTTTGCCCGTTTTTTTGCAATGGCCAACCCCAGCCGACTCTGGTGCGAACCATTTCTGTGTCCTAGCACTATCCAATAGCGATTGGTAATACGCTTGTTACGTTTAAAGACTTTGCCGTAGTTGGCATTGTCGAGTAAGCGGGCTTCGCGCGGAAAAGAGGTATCAGTGCACATGAATTCTCCAGCAACCAACTCTCTAAAAACCGCTTTTCTTCAGCAACCACTCCCTCAGCAAACAAACTTACAACAATGCGCACAGTCGCTGATTTGCTTAGCTTGCTAATGTCGTCAGATCTGCTACCAAGACAACTATACTACGCGCTTAAGCGTGCTCTACCTTTACGACGACGTGCTGCCAGGACTGCTCTACCACCACGAGTGGCTTTTCTGGCACGAAATCCGTGCGCTCTCGCCCGCTTGATGCGGCTAGGTTGATATGTTCTTTTCATGATGCTCTTACCTGAATTCTGCCCGCAAAGCACTATCTCCACGGGGAACCCCCAAGTTTAGGTGTTTGTTGGCTCCGGGTCAATCACTTCTGCGGTGCTGACGGGTAGTATTTGGTTTAAATTCATTCACACAACCGCATACCGCATTTGTGAACGGTGAAACCCGGGTCTGTCGGGTGAATTCAGCAGGTACACTTTTGGTCGGCCATAGCCACTTTACGATACTGTTTCTAGCCTGCCAGTGTAGGTTTCCTGTTGAGCAGCCTCGCAATAAATCCGCGTGATTCCAATGCCACAATTTGATTGCGCACGGCTTTCAGCGTTTTTGCCTGTTCTAAATCTCGCCGCCTCAATTCGTCGGCCGCAGCTCTTGCCTGCTGAATCTCCGATTTTTTATCCTGAATAGATTGCTGCCATTGTTCACATTCCCGGGCGGCACATTGTTGCTGTTCAGCGAGTGCCTGAGTCAACCGTTCTCGTTCGCTCTCCAATACTTCATTATGCTGCCGTTTTAACTGATCAGCCTGCTCAGCCAGTCGGCGTTCCACAGACTCCGGCGATGGCAAAACAGCGATGGCTTTGCGCAATTCTGCCAACGTGTTTTCTCGCTCTTTGAGCTCAGCCTTTGTGTCAGCCAACGCCTTTTTTGTGTCATCAACCTGTTCAATGAACCACGACAATGTCGAGCTAGTGTCAACATCCATTGACTGATGTTTGTACGTCGTGTTTGCGGGTGTATTTTTGACACTGGTATTAACCACGGTATTAAGGACTTCAGACTGTCCATAATTGTGTGAAGTGTCAGCTTCGTTTTTGACAACTGAATTGATTTTGTCAGCAGACATATACAACTTGCCGTAGACACGCTGCAGTTCAGCGGTGTCAATGCCAGGCTTGCCTTCTTCTGTTTTTGTAAAACTCAGTTTTCCTTTCTCATTATGGTTGTACAAAGTTTGTCTACCTTTACGTACTAACTTGGCCGCTTCAGTAATACTTACGATTGCCATATTTACCTGTCTAATGTTGTGCTGTATTGTCAATAGTCTAGACACAGTTTTGTATAACGCAAACAGTAAAGAACAAAACTGTTTGTACATTTACTAACAAACAATAAGACACACTGGAACAATTTTGTACACGGAATCAAGACATACCTAGACAATGTCCACCGTGGTTGTCTTAATAAATTTGTACAGTCAAAATTTTTTTATTTATCTGTTGATCACAAGAAAACATACAGGCGTTAATGAGTTACCGGCACTATGTGCATATGTCTATAACTGCAAGTAACAGTGAAATTGAAAACGTGTTTTGCATCGTTCGATTAAGCGATATATAGTGCTCCATGTGGCAGTAATATATTGCAGCATCAATTACAAACCTTCGTCAATTAACAAGCTATTACTGGCTGTTGTTTGTCGAAGAATGAAACAAATAAAAATCTATCATTGATATAGCTACGCGAGATAGCTTAAAGTTCGTCCCCGGCAGCGATAACGCCACCCTGCCGCGTCGCGATTTCAATCGCGAACACTGTGATCAGCTGGCACCCACTGACGCTGATCAACACCGTTTTATCGAAAACTTTGGAGCACTGCCATTGTCATCTGAGTTATGGAACCGTTGCCTGTCCCGATTGGAAACAGAGCTATCTGAGCAACAGCTAAATACCTGGATTCGTCCTTTGCAGGCACACGAGGCTAACTCGAACCTGAAAATCATGGCACCCAATCGGTTTGTGCTGGATATGGTAAAAAATAATTTCTATCCTCGAATAATCGAGATAGCCACTTCGCTGGAAGACGAAAACTCAGTCACCGTCGATCTTGTCATTGGTACAGGCGGCTTGCCGGTGATGCCAGGTACCAGTTCAGCAAACGATGCAGAGCCAGATTCAAACCATTCACAGTCAAATGCGCCGGCATTTTCTGAGATCATCAGTTCGAACTCGGCTCCAAGACGTGCCTCCGGACTGAATTCACAGTTTACGTTCGACTCACTCATTGAAGGCAAGTCCAATCAGTTAGGTCGCGCTACCGCTATGCAAATTGGTAACGACCCTGGTGGCGCTTACAACCCATTCCTGATCTATGGCGCCTCCGGTTTGGGGAAAACTCATTTGATGCAATCTATTGGTCATCAAATTTTGAAGAACAAACCTGATGCGCGTGTATTGTTTTTGAACTCGGAACGCTACGTCGCCGAGATGGTGCAATCTCTCCAGCACAGCAAAATGAATCAGTTTAAAAACTTCTACCGAAATCTCGATGCGCTGCTTATCGATGACATTCAGTTTTTCGCTGGTAAAGAGCAAACCCAGGAAGAGTTCTTTCACAACTTCAATGCGCTGTTCGAAGGTGGTCAGCAGATTGTTCTAACCTGTGATCGATACCCCAAAGCTGTTAATGGCTTAGCCGACAGATTGAAAACGCGTTTCGGTTGGGGGCTGACTGTTGCTGTCGAACCACCGGAGCTGGAAATGCGTGTGGCTATTTTGCACAGTAAAGCTGAACAAGCCGGCTTTGAATTACCCTCAGAGGTCAGCTTTTTTGTAGCCAAGAAAATTCGTTCTAACGTGCGCGAGCTTGAAGGTGCGCTTAAGCGGCTTGTCGCCTCTGCCCGATTAACCGGTGTACCAATTTCAATTGAATCAGCCAAAGAAGTTCTGGCTGACTTACTGGCCGTGCAGTCCAAATTGGTCATGATCGAAAATATTCAGAAAACCGTTGCTGAGTACTATAAAATTCGGCTCTCAGACTTGTCGGCTAAGAGTCGTTCCAGATCAATAGCACGACCAAGACAAGTCGCGATGAGTCTGGCCAAGGAACTCACCAGCAAAAGCTTGCCAGAGATTGGAACAGCGTTTGGTGGACGAGATCATACAACCGTAATGCACGCCTGTAAGAAAGTGAAAGAGCTTCGTGAATCTGATTCGGGCATTCGCGAAGATTATGCTAATTTGATGCGCATCCTGACTGCTTGATTTTTAACCAGATGGATAAATAACAAGGTGCACATAGCCTGTGGAAAAGTATCTGATAACTTAGCAGCCAATTTACGCCAGCAGAGTTATCCACATTCCACACACAGTTTGTAACAGGTGTTGAAGGATAGATATACAAACAATAAAAACCACGTATGTCATTGAAATATAAAAAGAAAATAGACTTATTAACAGAGTTGTTGTTCACTAGTAGTTACAGTAATAACATTTTAAATTTTAAAAAATCTTTTTTTTACAGCCTATGAAATTCAGCGCACAACGCGAATCTCTGCTCACTCCTCTGCAACACGTCTTTGGCGCAGTTGAACGTCGGCAGACGTCACCAGTGCTTGGCAATGTGTTGTTGCATGCCGATGATGGGGCACTGACGATTACCGCGACAGACACAGAAATTGAAATGCAAGCCAAAACGGATATGCATATCGATGCCGATGGGGAGGTCACGGTCCCTGCCCGCAAACTTCTGGATATTTGCAAATACCTTCCAGATTCTTCCCGCGTTGAATTTGATTCAACCGGCGATAAAGTCAAGTTCAATTCCGGACGTAGTCGATTCACGCTGGCTACCCTGCCGGCAGCCGAATTTCCGAAAGTAGACGCGTTGGAAGATGCTCAAGTGGTTACGCTAACAGCTGCACAATTGCATCACTGCATTCGCAGCACCGCATTTTCAATGGCTCAACAGGACGTTCGGTTTTACCTGAATGGCATGCTGCTGGAAATTGGCGCGAACAGATTGTCCTGTGTTGCAACCGATGGTCACCGATTGGCTTATGCGCAATGCGAAACCGAGGCCGAACCTGCAGACCCGGTAAGAGCGATCATTCCGCGCAAAAGCGTGACTGAGCTGCAGCGATTGCTGTCATCTGCCGATGCTGAAGACCCTGTCAAACTCAGTGTTACCCCACAGCATTTGCAAGTGCATGTGGGTGATGTGCGGCTAACAACCAAATTGATCGATGGGCGGTTTCCAGACTACAACCGGGTTATACCGATAGACGGTAACAAAGAACTGTTGATAGACCGCGAAACGCTCAAACAGTCACTGACCAGAGCGTCTGTATTGTCGAACGAAAAATACCGGGGCGTTCGCTTAGCGCTGGAATCAGGCATTTTAACCATATCCAGTAACAACCCAGATCAGGAAGAAGCGATCGATGAGATCGAAGTGGAATATACGGGTGACTCGGCTGAAATCGGCTTCAACGTTACCTACCTGCTCGATGTCCTCAACTCACTGGAAACCCCTAACGCTCGAATAGTACTGAAAGACGGCAATAGCAGCGTTCTAGTTACTCCAGATCAAACCACCGACAGCAAGTACGTCGTTATGCCCATGCGTCTGTGATACTGACGCAAATTGATATCAGTGGACTCCGAAATCTTCGGCAAGTAGCACTGACACCCTCACCTGGTTTTAATCAGATTATTGGTTCTAACGGCGCTGGCAAAAGCAGCGTTTTAGAAGCTATTCATTGTCTTTCCGTTGGGCACTCTTTCCGCACCCGAAAAGTTCGAGAATTGATTACCCGGGGTGAAGATGAATTCACCCTCTCTTGTCAAATGCTCGATACGACCAATCAGCAGACACATCGAAGTGGTTTGCGCAGGCACCGTGACGGCACCACTGAGTTAAGACTGAACTACGAAGAGATCCGTGGCATTGCTCCTGTAACGCAACTTATGCCGGTTAAAGCTTTAACACCGGACAGTCACGAATTGATTCAAGATGGTCCGAGTGGGCGGCGGCAGTTTATCGATTGGGGAACGTTCCACGTGGAACATGGCTTTTTCGATGCTTGGAAAATTTACCGCCGAGCGCTATCTCAGCGGAATCAATGCCTGAAAGACGGTGTACCAGATTCAGAAGTGCATTCGTGGGACGAACAGCTTATTGAATCTGGAGCTTTGCTGGATGGCTATCGGCGCCAATACGTGGATTCATTACGAACTACGTTGACAGGGCTTCTAGGCGACATGAGAACAATGTTCCACGTGGAACTTAGTTATCGAAGTGGTTGGAGCGACGGCATTGATCTATCTGAAGCGCTGGACAAAAGCTTTCAGAATTGTCGGCGGTTTCGTACCACCACGGTTGGCCCTCATCGAGCTGAGCTGCAGGTATCGGCGGATGGTGTTCTTGCCAGACAGATTCTCTCAAGGGGTCAACAAAAGCTGTTGGTGTACGCAATGCATTTGTCCCAGTTGATTCTTCTGCATCGCATCACCAGTAAGCCAGCCATTGTACTTTGCGACGATCTTCCATCGGAACTGGACAAGGACCAGAACGCGATCATTCTTGAACAAATTGCGCAACTGAACAGCCAGGTTTTTCTGACCAGCACAGAGCCGCAAACCCTTGAAAATACATCCATTGAATTGTTCTCAATAGCGGGCGGAGAGCTACGAAAGGGAGTATAATTAGCGGGTTAATTTAAGCGATCATATAATCATGTCTGATAGCCCCGCTGATAACCCAAGTTACGACTCCTCGAACATCAAAGTTCTTAAAGGACTAGATGCCGTACGCAAGCGTCCAGGTATGTACATTGGTGATACCGATGATGGTACGGGACTGCATCATATGGTGTTCGAAGTTGTTGACAACTCCATCGATGAAGCGCTCGCCGGTCACTGCAGTGCCATAACAGTAACCATTCACCCAGACGAGTCTGTCAGCGTCTCAGATGACGGCCGCGGCATTCCAACCGATATCCACGAAGAAGAGGGTAAGTCTGCAGCGGAAGTGATCATGACTGTGCTGCATGCTGGCGGTAAGTTTGACGACAACTCGTACAAAGTATCAGGCGGGTTGCACGGGGTTGGTGTATCCGTGGTCAACGCGCTCAGCGAATGGCTCACTCTGAGTATTCAGCGTGAAGGCAAAGATCATTTCCAGGAATACAAAGACAGTGTGCCAGTTTCAGATATGAAAATCGTTGGTGATACTGATGCTACAGGTACCACCATTCATTTTAAGCCCAGTGCTGAGACTTTCTCTAACATATTGTTTGAATTCGATATTTTGTCAAAAAGACTGCGCGAACTGTCGTTTCTAAACAGCGGTGTCAAGATTATTCTGCAAGACAAACGAACCGATGTCAGCGAAACCTTTTTTGCAGAGGGCGGAATCAGCGCGTTCGTCGAACATTTGAACAGAAAGAAGACCGGTGTTCACGACACGATCATTCATACGCTAGGCGAAAAAGACGATGTTGCTGTTGAAGTGGCCTTGCAATGGACCGATTCCTATCAGGAAAATATTTTCTGCTTCACCAATAACATTCCACAGCGTGACGGTGGTACTCATCTGGCCGGTTTTCGAGGCGCATTGACTCGAACGTTAAACCAATACATTGAGAACAGTGGCGCGGCAGCAAAGGCAAAAGTGTCTGCCACAGGTGATGATGCGCGCGAAGGGCTTACCGCAGTGTTGTCGGTGAAAGTGCCCGATCCCAAGTTCTCATCTCAAACCAAAGACAAACTCGTTTCAAGCGAAGTGAAAGGCTGTGTTGAATCTGTGCTTGGGGAATTTATGAGCGACTTCCTGGCCGAGAATCCCACGCAGGCGAAAGAGATTACAGCGAAAATCATTGATGCCGCTCGAGCCAGAGAAGCTGCTCGAAAAGCTCGTGAAATGACTCGCCGCAAAGGCGCACTGGATATCGCCGGATTGCCCGGAAAGTTAGCCGATTGTCAGGAGCGCGATCCTGCCAAGTCAGAAATTTATCTAGTGGAAGGGGATTCTGCAGGTGGTTCGGCCAAACAGGGCCGTGATCGTCGTCGTCAGGCAATACTGCCGCTCAAGGGCAAGATTCTGAATGTAGAAAAAGCCCGCTTTGACAAAATGCTGCAGTCAGCAGAAGTCGGCACACTTATTACAGCGCTGGGTTGCGGTATCGGTCGAGATGAATTCGATCCGGACAAATTGCGTTATCACTACATTGTGATCATGACGGATGCCGACGTGGATGGCTCGCACATACGCACGCTATTGCTGACATTTTTCTACCGCCAAATGCCTGAGTTAATTCGCCGTGGACATGTCTACATTGCTCAGCCGCCACTGTACAAGGTTAAGAAAGGCAAGCAGGAACGTTATGTAAAAGACGATGCTGAGTTGAATGCCTACTTGCTTCAGCTTGCCATGGAAAATGCCAGGCTGCATGTCAACGAAGGTGCACCTGCACTAAGCGACACCGCACTGGAATCGCTGGCACAGGAATACATGCGCGTTAACCTGCAATTCGATCGCATGCAACGTCATATCAATCGCGACATCCTTGAATCGATGTTAAACGTTAAACCACTGTCAAAAGACGATCTTGGCGATAAGGCGAAAGTGCTGTCGTTCGGAGAGGCGCTAATAAGTGAACTCAACTTATCACTTCCTGCTACCTCACAATATACCGTTGAGTCGATTGAGGAAGAGGGCGTATTTGGCGTCAAATTATTGCGCCGCGTGCATGGCAATGAATATGAAGTTTCGTTGGAAGGTCACTTTTTCAAAACACCAGACTTCCGAACAATAGCAGCGCTTGCCGAGAAACTCGATGGCATGTTGGGTGATGGTGCGAATATCCAGCGCGGTGAACGCGACCTGAGTGTGGTGAATTTCAAACAGGTGATGGATTGGTTGCTGAAGGAATCAGAGCGGGGCTTGTCTATCCAGCGCTATAAAGGTCTGGGCGAAATGAATCCTGATCAGCTATGGGAGACCACCATGGATCCTGAAGCTCGTCGTATGCTTCGAGTCAATATAGAAGATGCGATTGCAGCAGATGAAGTGTTTGACACCCTGATGGGTGATCAGGTGGAACCTCGTCGTGATTTTATTGAGCGCAATGCTTTGGCGGTTTCAAATTTGGATGTGTAACAACGAGCCAATTTGTTTGTCAAATAACGCCGGGAATTAATATACCGGCGTTGTTTTAAATATTATGTAGATTAGGCGTGCCCTGACAAGTTGTTCTCCACTCGACTTGTCTGAGGTCGGCCAAGTCAGCGTGTTAATCAGCTGTACCCAACGCAACATCATTCAGCGCTTTATCTTGTTGTTCTATCTTTCCACACTCAAAGATAGTTCATCGCCAACCTACTTGGAAAGGCCATTATGACTACCACCTTGACCATCAACCGGCCCAATTTCAGCGCAGTCAATACCGACACGATCGAATCTGAACTCGACGAATTGATTGCCCAATTTCAATCTGTAATTGATCGAGTCTCAACACAAGAGAATCCGACATGGGATTCATTGGTTCGCGCGCAGGAAGAGGCCGGAAATGCCTTGAGTTTGTTTTGGTCTCCAGTGAGTCATTTGAATTCAGTGATGAACAGCGATGCGCTGCGCGAAGCGTACAACCGATGTTTGCCAAAACTGAGTGCGTTTTACACCGAAATGGGGCAGAACAGCGATTTATATAACGCCACACTTCGACTGCGCAATAGCGATGAGTACGACACACTTAATACGGCTCAGCAAAAAAGCCTGAACAACGATATCAGGGATTTTGAACTCGGCGGCGTATCGCTAACCGATGAAAACAAAACTCGCTATGTTGAAATAGCACAAGCCCTGTCGAAACTTAAAACTGAATTCTCCGACAATGTGCTCGATGCCACCAATGCCTGGGAAAAACTGATTGAAGACGAAACTGTCTTAAGCGGTTTGCCAGAATCAGCGATGGCTGCAGCAAAGCAGCGCGCCACCGATAAAGACCAGCAGGGTTGGCTGCTTAACCTGGAATTCCCCGTGTACTATGCGGTAATGACGTTTTGTGAAAACGCCGCTCTGCGCGAAGAAGTGTATACCGCCTACGCCACTCGGGCTTCCAATCACGGTCCACATGCCGGGCAATTTGATAACGGTGAAAAAGCCCTGGAAATTTTGCAACTGCGAGCCGAGAGAGCACACCTGCTTGGCTATAAAAACTATGCAGAGCTATCGGTTGTTCCGAAGATGGTCGACAGTCCTGAACAAGTGGTGGACTTTTTAAATGACCTGGCCGACAAAGCAGTACCCGAAGCGAAGCGTGAATACCAGGAGCTTGAAACTTTCGCCAAAAAAGAACTGGGTATTGAAACGCTATCGGCATGGGACGTACCTTTTGCCAGCGACAAACTCAAGCAAAAGCAATACGCCATTTCAGAACAGGATTTAAAACCGTATTTTCCAGCAACCAAAGCCATACCTGGCATGTTTGCCGTTATTGGAAAGCTGTTTAACCTGAGTATCGAGCAGGTTAACGATGTTGATGTTTATCACGAAGACGTTCAGTGCTACGCCATAAGAGATGATGCTGGCGATTTACGTGGCGAGTTTTATCTGGACAACTACGCACGCCCAAACAAACGAGGTGGTGCGTGGATGGACACCTGTGCTACACGACAACAAGTGGAGCAGGGTATTCAACTACCCATTGCTTATTTAACTTGCAACCTGACACCACCGGTTGGAGACGAGCCTGCCTTGTTGACTCACATGGAAGTAACCACCTTGTTCCACGAGTTTGGTCACGGATTGCACCACATGCTTACGCGTATGGACACAGCAGGTGTATCGGGTATCAACGGTGTGGAATGGGATGCTGTCGAGTTGCCAAGTCAGTTTCTTGAAAACTGGTGTTGGGAAAGAGAGTCTCTGGATATGATAAGCGCACACTATCAAACCGGTGACAGTATTCCAGATGATCTATGAGATAAACTTCGACGCGCCAAGAATTTCCAGTCGGCTATGCAGTTGGTACGACAACTTGAATTCTCGCTTTACGATATGCAGGTGCATATGCAAGCCACTCCCGACAAAGCTGTGGACGTAGATGCTGTGCTGGATAGCATTCGAGAAAAAGTCGCCGTTCTGCCTTACCCGGATTTTGTTCGTTTGCATCATGCGTTCTCGCATATATTCGCTGGTGGCTATAGCGCTGGATACTTTAGTTACAAATGGGCCGAAGTGCTGTCCGCAGATGCGTTCTCACGATTTGAAGAGGAAGGCATTTTCAATAAGCAAACCGGAGAAGACTTTTTAAAGCAGGTTTTAGAGATGGGTGGTTCGAGAAACGCCATGGAGTCTTTTGTGGCTTTTCGGGGTCGTGAGCCGAAGGTCGATGCATTGCTAAGGCATAGTGGATTGGCTGCCTGATTATCTTCACCTTACTAGCAATGAACCAACCACTACCTACTCACCTACTACTGACTCACCTATGAAATACGCCGACCTGCGTGAGTTTATCGATCAGCTTGAGTCAATGGGTGAGCTCAAGCGAGTATCGGTGGAAGTTGATGCCAATCTAGAGATCACCGAGATTTGCGATCGTACCCTTCGTGCCGGTGGTCCAGCGCTGTTGTTCGAAAACGTTAAAGGCAGTGATTATCCGTTATTGGGTAACCTGTTTGGCACACCGGAGCGAGTGGCATACGGTATGGGTGAAGACAGTACCGATGCGCTGCGCGAAGTCGGTAAATTACTGGCGTTTCTAAAAGAGCCCGACCCACCGAAGGGTATAAAAGATGCGTGGAACACATTGCCGGTGTTCAAGAAGGTGCTGGATATGGCGCCAAAGAGCACGCGTAATGCCGCTTGTCGGGAAATCACCTGGGACACCATCGATCTAAATCGCTTACCCGTTCAAACCTGTTGGCCGGGTGATGCGGGCCCGTTAATTACCTGGGGTCTGGTGATTACCAAAGGCCCGCATAAAAAACGCCAGAACATGGGTATCTATCGCCAACAGGTGATTGGACCGAACAAAGTCATAATGCGTTGGCTGAGTCATCGCGGTGGTGCGCTCGACTTTCTTGAATGGCAAAAAGCCCACCCCGGCGAACCATTCCCCATTAGCGTGGTACTCGGTGCCGACCCTGCGACCATTCTTGCCGCCGTAACCCCCATTCCGGATACGCTTTCTGAACATGCGTTCGCAGGCTTGCTTCGAGGTGAGCGAACGCGAACAAGTAAAGGAATTACGTCAGAGCTCTTTGTGCCCGCATCTGCCGAGTTTGTATTGGAGGGTTTTCTTTATCCGAATGAAACAGC
>CALIMV010000026.1 GCA_938045275.1 uncultured Granulosicoccaceae bacterium | reverse complement strand
TACTGTTTCGTCAGCTAAACCGAGCAGGGGAATAGTAGTATTGATGTGCACAGTCGAAGCTTACGAATCGTAGATTATCGTACCGATCATTCATTTTTATAATGGACTCTTTAAGTTCTATTAGACTCTTTACGTTCTGATGAATATGGCATAGATCTTCTCTATGCCACCATCTTTCTATATGCTTAAAGTTGTACTTCTTTAGACAGCTTGCTTGGTGCAGGAGATCTGTTTTTTAATGTAATATCCATTGCGGAAGGGTTCTCGGCACTCTATTCGTGTAGAGTCGTGTGTAGATTCATGTTTATTGTCTAGTGCAGATTCGTATTCATTACCCAGCGCAGATTTTTGTGCAGGATTGTACAAAGTGTCAGGTGTAGATTCATGCGCTGACTCGCATGGCTGAAGAATCGATTGGTGTATCAGATGTGGCTGATAGGCTGGCCGGTTATTCGCATCGTTGGAGCGTGTGTTTGGCTGATCTAATATATCGTTTCCCTGCGCATTTACAATGCGAAATCGGTACCGCGTTGGTGATAGCTTGCGCACTGCATTGAACGAATCCGTGCTATTGCGTAGTGTGGTTTCAAAATCAAACATAGTGATATCTGTGATTCGCTGTTGCCGAACAAATTGATCATTCAACTTATGCTCATCATTATCAATTCGTTGAATGGTGTAGCCACCTTCATGAACCAATGTGTGATGATGTGAACACAGACAGACGCCATTTGACACACTCGTTTCACCACCATCGGCCCAATGCTTGATGTGATGAATATGCAAATGACGAGACTGCGTACAACCGGGCCATACACAATGCTGATCTCTTTCTTTAATCGCCCGCTCCATGGCCGTTGGCCACACTCTGGATTTACGGCTAATATCAACCGGTTCACCGCTAATCGTTTTGTGTATCGAAACACTGCAGTCACAGGTTATGCGCCTTGCTGTCTCACGGGCAATCGGACCGGCGCCATTGAGCGTTGGGCGCTTGGTTGGGATGTAATTGTTATAGGTTGATGTGTGACTCAATTTTTCGCACGATACGGCGCTTGATGCATTGTCTGGTGATGCGTCCAATCTGTGATTCAACGGTCGGTGGCCCGATTGCGTTTCCGGCAATTCAGCTGCATCGACCGACACAATGACTTGATATCGATCAGCTGTAGCGATAGCTTTGCCTGCACTTTGTAAACTGGTTTCGGCCATTAACACGGCTGCATCTGCGCGGCGTTGCGACATTTTATAGTCTATGTTGTTATAGTCTGTGTTGCTCAGCTGGCCATTTGCGTTGTCCAATTGATTCATGCTGTGTTCAACACTATTAAGAAACGCTTGGGCAATTTCAGGTGGTAGGACCAGTTGAATAAGCGTGCTACCGTTGCTAATCTCACTCCAGGTTAGCGAACGTGTGTTCCATTGTTGACATGCTCGATCATTTTCATCCTTGTCCTTATTCTCACAGTCACTAGCTTCACCCCACCGGTACGTATCACAAATACGCTTAACATCTGATACCGATGCATCCAATGCGGCATGGCAAAGCAGTGGTTCACTTTCCTGATCGGCCACGCGAGAGATAAGCCGAACCTTCGACCAGGAAAGCTTGCCTGCTCTGAACAGCGCATTTAGCGTTGGCAAGAGTTGCAGTTTACGACCAACGCGCAAGTACTCCCAACTCAACTGCAGGCTAATGCCAATTTCAATATTCATCCAGGCAGCGCAATGACGTGTACCGCCGGTTTTCCAGCCTTCCAGATCATCGAACTTGACCAGCAACGCTAACAGATCGGCATGTTGTGAGGTTATATCCTGCGATAGCGATTTTATTCGCTGGCGAATGGATGTTTCATTGTCGGGAATGGCTCTGCCTTTGGTTGGTTCTGGTGGTGTTTCGATACAGGCCATGGCCAATCGTAATTTGTGGCCGAATTGAGCACGCTCCTTTGGCCCGAATGAACTCATGCCAAGTGGGTGACGGAGTTTGTTTAAGTTAGTACTGGGTTTGTATGTACTAGGTATGTTTGAATCATCCATAATTCATTTCTCCATTGATGATTCATCATAGCAAGTGAAAGTGTAGCGGACAAGCAAAAACTGTATAAAATACCAGTAATAATTCGCGATGGTGAAATCACCGATGAATGGATGATTGATCACAAGAAATAGAGATTTTTTGAGCCTGATGGATTCAACGGTTTTCTGTGTGATTTTACGTAAGCTGTTTTTCCGCTTGTGTACACTTCACAGTAACCGGTTAAATTTCGTCGGACGGAATCGGCCCAAAGCATACTTAGCAAGCAGCAACTTATTAAGTTTATGAGCAATACTAAATTTCAACTACCTACCAGTGTCAATCGATTCATCGCTACACGAAAAGAGCAGGGCGATATCGCTGCGGTTTTACTTTACGGTTCCTATGCTCGCGGTACCCAACATGAGAAAAGCGACGTGGACATCATCTTCGTCGTGGATCAGGGATTTAAGAGTGAGCTTATAGTTCATGATGGCCTTGTCATTGAAGTTCTGGAATCTACAAAACGTAATATGTTCTCTTATTGGAAGGAGAATTGGGATGAGGATCGACATTGGTATTTGTGGAAAGACGTGAAGGTTGTTTATGACCGAGACGGCGAGGGGGCGGAAATTGTAAAGTACGCGCAATCTCTGGTCGGTGAGCGATTGCCGTGGCCACGTACAAAAATAGAGAATCGCAGACAAGTTGATTTGGCGAAGATTGAAAAGGTCCAATATCTCTCTAAAACAGATCCTGGTACTGCATCAATATTGTTATTTGAATTCGTGAGCGAGTTGACTGAAAATTGGTTCAAAATTCGTGGTCGATTTGTGCCCTCCACTAAAGAGTTGCTTACCATTTATTCAAATGACTGCCCTGAGTATGGACAGCTACTAACAGACTTTCACTTGAACGAAGCTGATCTCAATACGAGATTTTGTCTGGCGAAAAACATGCTGGAGATTGCCTACCGTTAAAATGAATTCATGTCTGCTTTTGTAGCCTTGCCGCCGAATTAATGACATAAATGCATCCTCAATTTTTGGGGTAACCGAGCGACCGGGATGGGGCTTTGCTGTCCCACAATGGGGTAACAAAAATTACCCATCACTTTAATGTGCTATTTCCGAATTGTTCAGAGGTCTACCAGCGCAATGGGCCAGTATTAATTAGTCGCGCGTTCGAAGACTTACACCAATCCCTTTCACATCTTGCGTTGGGTGTGTGCGCTTTAAATTGACTTGATAAAAGTAGAAATTCGTTGTGAAGTCCAGCAGATATGGTTGGATTGGCTTGTCGCAGAATTTTACCCAGTTGCTGTGATATCTGCAGATTTCCTCTTCACTATCAATTACAGCGCCAGGCACACTCATAACGCTCCCATTAAGTTTATCCACTCTTCTCAACACAGCACTAACGATACTGCCGCGGTGGCTAGGTATGCCGCTCATCGCTGAAAGCTCCATGTTAATAATAGTTTTTCCGTGTAGCGCTTCACTAACGTGGCAAAATAGCACTATCTCGCCCGCTTTGCCCTCATTAAAATAAACCTTACCGTGTGTTTTAGCCGTAATGTCCTGATCAATGCCTGAATTGCTGCAGGCAATTAATGCTACTGAAGATATTTCTGCTGACAGTAGCAATGGTGACAAAAGTAGCAAAAGGCCTGACATTGCTTGAATTAGTATTTTGTTCATTCCGCACCTCAGTTTTTTTCTGATTGGGAATCATTGCAAATCGCCTACTTGAATAACAATCCCCTACCTAGGTCAGCAAGTCTTGTTTGCCGGTAATGCCGTTGTGTTCGAAATTTTTCAGAGTCGGCTATTAGCGCCAAGCTATGGGTAACAAAAAATAGAAATTTATGCATCGCAAATATGCACTACTTCTGGTTGCTTGAACTGGATATGAATTTCACTCAGTGTTTGTAGTACATCTAGCGGCCTCACTGACTGATGTTATATCACTATTTAGCTAGTTCTTTTCGCATTGAGATAAACGTCGGCCTGTCATAGCCCTCATGTGAGTGTTCGGCCGTCACGACATATCCCATTGACTTGAACGTATTGTGGTTCTCCGTAAGTTCTATACGTGAATTCAGTTCTAGCACTTTAACCCCCTGGCTAATCGCGTAACGTTCAACGACATCCATAAGGCAGCGACCGATACCTTTTCGTTGATGGTCGGGGTGAACAGCGAGCTTTCCGACATATAAGGAACCAGCTTGTGGCGCAGCAAAAACACAACCTACTAGCTCTCCGCTATATTTTGCAAGGAACAGTGATTCGCGTTGCGCCTTTAAGGAAATGGTATTCGTTGTCAAACGGTGTAGGGATGAAGGCGGATCAATCCGACCATCCATGTACTTAAATGCTTCGTGCAGTAATGCTAATAGTGAAGACCAATCAGTAAAACTGCTATCAGCTTGGGTAATATCTAGACTCATAGACGAATTTTAACGTATTCAAAAATGTCGCTTAGAAGACTTTGCTGTTCCACTGCGGAGTAAATAGACTTTTAATCACATATAGGGCTATTTCCGCTCTGCTTGAACCCGCCGCCCATAGCCGACATAAGAGAATCCTGTAATTTCATGTAAGTCACAAAAACGGTATGTCAAAAGCCAATAAAAAGATCAATGGTCAAGTTGCTGGGAAATAAGCCGATTTTGGGTTGATAGAGCGTCGAATTATGAAATGCGGCTGCAGCCCTTACAGCAAGGACCCAGATAATTATGTCAGATATAGAAGAATACGTTGATAGAGCGATAGACATTGCTCTTGGCGTTGACGAACACGGAAAGTTTCCAGCAAAAATCCATGCAGAGCTTAAACGCATTGCTGATGGTGAATTTGATTTTCTCAGGTCTGTGTTCCCACCTCCAGTCAGTGACGAATCGATTCGTGA
>CALIMV010000025.1 GCA_938045275.1 uncultured Granulosicoccaceae bacterium | reverse complement strand
CCGCAGATGATATTGATGAACTTACTCCGACCACATTTCTTCATCGGCAGCCGAACTATGGAGAATATTGGTGGATAGTGAACAACACAAGACGTTGGCTTAACCGGTCGTGTGGCCAAGCGCATGAAAACGCCGGCGCTGCCGCCACCGTCATTGCGTATTCTGAACTCTCGCGTATACCGAGAGACGATGGGCCTTGCCCACCGGTGGTACTTAATCCAGACCCGGAACCAGAACCGGAACCGGATCCAGATACAGACCCGCCATTAAGTTCGCATCTTTATCGTCAGCCTAACGGAGGCGAATATTGGTGGATTATCAATAACACAAGGCGTTGGATGAGCAGGTCGTGTGGCCAGGCACATGAAGAAGCTGGCGCTATCCCTATAATCATTGCGTATTCAGAACTGGTGTTATTAGCCAGAGACGATGGACCGTGTCCTCCCGTTGTGAATAACCCAGAACCAGATCCAGACCCAGAACCAGATCCAGAGAATCCAATAAGTGAGAAATACAAGAAGAACTTGGCAAAAATTCGATTAAGCAGTGTGCGCAATACCAATCACGATGACAGCCTATATCGGGACACGCCTACTGATGAACTTGCTATGGAAAATCATTTGGGGCCTAGGTCTGAGTATTTAACCAATGCCGGCGGCAACCCTGAGCCTGCTTTTCCTGTAGTTAATGGTGGTCAGAATCGAACTGGGTGTGAATTCTCTCACTTCGCCTATGATGATCCGTTGGTGCATCCTAATAAACCAGGCGCTGCTCATCTACACATGTTTTTCGGCAATACCGACGTTAACGCTTACTCAACATACGAGACTCTGGTTAACAGCGGTAGCAGCACGTGCAATGGTCAGGAGCTAAACCGAACAGGATACTGGGTACCTGCGATGTTTGACGGAAATGGTAACGTGCGTATTCCAGAACGCATTGTTGTTTACTATAAAGGTGAAGGCTTAGCCAGAGGTGCAGCACAAGTTTATCCTGAAGGTGCAGCGATGGTGGTCAATGAGAATATCAACGCGATCTCCAACGCCCAAGGTGGAGCTCAAGGAAAGTTTTCTTTTGTGTGTTCCGATCAGTATTCTGGTGCATCATCACCGGCAAGCAACACCATGCCTAGTTGTGACGGCGATCGATTCCTTAAACAGTACGGAGTTACTGATAATCCGCACGTTGTGCTGGAAATGAATGTGAAGTTTCCACAATGCTGGAACGGCCAGGACCCAAGCAACCCGGATAATTTTTCCATTCCTCAACAGGGCGGCTGGTACTACAGTAGTTGTGGCAGCAACGTTACACTGACAAACCTGGAGTATTTCGTTAACTATCGAGTTGAACTTGGCGAAAATACCGCAAACTGGTATTTAGCGTCAGATGTTAACCCAACTACATTCACCCGCACTGTTGCTGGTGGCTCCACTGTTCATGGCGATTGGTGGGGTGGATGGCATAAAGAGACAAACCAGACGTGGATAGATAATTGCGTTAACTACAAGACAAATGTGCCGAGCGGTTGTGGGTTTGGCTACCTTAGCGACGGAGGTCCTGATAACAAAAATCCGTACCCAGGCCCTGCTTTACAGTATCGTCCGCAATACACTGGTCCTTCAAAAGTACCGGCGGAGCAATTGTTTAACGAACTTTGCGAAACAACGCGATCGTATAACAAAGAGCAAGATGCGGCTTATTGTAATCCCATGATGCAACACTAGATAAAACATCAAGCGTTAAAAAGGGCTGACTAGTCACCAATTAGTCAGCCCTGATCATTTGGGTTCTGAATTTATAAATTTAAACAAGTTCGTGGCACTCTAGTGCCTCGCCCCAAAGATGCTCGCCATTCTCAGACAGGAAGCGAGAAATGATGTTCAGAATATGAATATCGAACCGATCTTTCTCAAAAGCACTGATGACTTTATCTGAATCCTGCTTATTCACCACACCAATCTCGCTGGCGTCTTCGGTGGAGAAACAGCCAAAACCGTCAAATGAAATTCTGACTAAACGCAAACAACCGTTGGCCAGCAAATTAAAGTCAGCGAATACACCGTCGTCTTGCATCGCAAGGCTATAGTTGCATGGACGCCCTTTCACGTCCCATTTGTGCGATCGAATATTCAACATGTCAAATACCTCTGAAGGATGTTGTGACTAACACAATACGGAACAAAAAAAATAAAAACAACGACTATCATGCAAATTGGTAATAAAACCGACTTGCCATGCGGCTTAGCACCTGCCGGTGCGTCTCAAACAAGCAAACTAACCCAAATAGGTAACTTGTATAATATCAATCAGATAAATACTCGGAATAACCACATCAACACTCTTCGCAATAAAACTCATTGGCTTTTCGATATGGACGGCACACTCACCAATGCCATCCACAACTTCGATTCAATGCGTGCAAAGCTTAAGCTTCCGGCAGGTAAACCCATTCTGGAATCCATAGCAGAACTTTCAACTGACGATGCCATCCGGGTTAATAAGGCCCTTGATGAAATGGAGTACGACATTGCCGAACAAGCAACGGCACAACCGCACGCAAAAGAATTACTGACACTTTTGCAAGAGCACAATTGCCACTTAGGTATAGTGACGAGAAACGGCCATGGTATAGCCGAAGCTACTTTGAAAGCGTGCGGTCTTAATGATTTTTTTACTTCAAACACAATTATAGGACGCGAATGCGCGAGCCCTAAACCATCACCTGACGGGGTTGAATTATTGTTGTCCAGAATGTCAGCAGATGC
>CALIMV010000024.1 GCA_938045275.1 uncultured Granulosicoccaceae bacterium | reverse complement strand
GATACACCGGCTTGCACACCGGCCCACGCATTCGCAAGGCCGGTATTGCGCGTGTTATGAAGGTGTAAACGTAGCGGTATATCAGGGTACTTCGCACGTACCGCCGCTATACGTTCAGTAATATCGACAGGTGTAGCCACGCCAATCGTATCAGCCAGCGCAAGCTCAAACGGGTTTGCCTGCATACACCCGTCGACTACGTGCATAAATTTTTCAATGCTGACTTCGCCTTCAAAAGGGCAACCGAACGCCGCCGCAATAGTGACACCTGCGTTTACCGTTGCAGGTGCCTGAGCTGTCAGATCATTAAACAGAGCGATTCCGGTATCGGTATCAGTGCCCTGGTTTTTCTCGCTGAATGTGTCGGTGGTTACGACAACGAAATTTACTTCGTCCAGCCCGGCTTGGCTGGCCCGTTCAAATCCACGCCGATTGAGTGCTAATCCGATATAGCGGCACTCGTTGTTGCGGGGCAAGGCTGCGCAAATTTCATCGGCCTCAGCCATTTGCGGTACGCGTTTGGGGTTAACGAAGCTGGTGACTTCTATACGGGCAGCGCCTGCGTCAATGGCTCTGTTGATTAATGCCAGTTTGGTATCCAGAGACAGCAGCTTTTTCTCATTTTGTATACCGTCACGGGGGGATACTTCGATAATTTCCACGCTTTTTGTCATGGTAGCCGCTTAAATTGAGTTGATTCGTGTACAGAATATTATAAGATGAGGTCGAATTTATCAATTGATGCTTTTTAAGGTCGACGAAATCCGGGAACCGCATTTATGACTGAAGACAGTAAAAATTCCGCACCAGAAGGGCCGCTGGCAGATCTGCGAGTACTAGAAATGGGTCAGTTACTGGCCGGACCATTTTGTGGACAGCTTTTGGCCGATTTTGGTGCTGAAGTTATCAAATGCGAGCAACCGGGTGTCGGTGACCCGATGCGTCAATGGGGACGTGAGAAACCGCATGGCAAATCGTTATGGTGGCCGGTTGTTGGTCGTAACAAGAAGTGCATAACCCTGAATTTACGCACCCCGGAAGGGCAGAGTGTCATTCGCGACTTGGTTAAAACCACAGATGTGCTGATTGAAAATTTTCGACCCGGCACAATGGAGCGTTGGGAGCTTGGGTACGACGAACTGAAGAAAATTAATCCTCGTTTGATCATGGTCCGTGTTACCGGATATGGTCAAACTGGGCCTTATGCACCAAGAGCCGGTTACGGTGCCATTGGTGAAGCAATGGGAGGTCTGCGTTATGTTGTTGGTGACCCTTCCACACAACCCAGTCGAATGGGCATTTCTATTGGTGATGAATTAGCCGCTATGCACGCTTGCATGGGTGCATTAATGGCGATACATGCCCGTGAACGAACCGGCAGAGGGCAGGTTGTTGACAGTGCCATTTATGAATCCGTACTGAACATGATGGAAAGTTTGGTGACTGAATTCGATGTGGCGGGTTATGTACGCGAGCGCACCGGTGCGATTTTGCCAAACGTGTCTCCGTCGAATGTGTTCGACACGGCCGATGGCAAGCTGTTGTTGATCGCTGCGAATCAGGACACGGTGTTTAAACGGCTGGCAGAGGTGATGAAAAAACCGGAGTTGGCTGACGATGAGCGTTATGCAACGCATGCAGCCAGAGGTGCGAACATGACAGAGCTAGACAGCATGATCAACGACTGGACTAAAACCATTGCGCTCAGCGATCTTGAGGCTTTGCTAAATGAAAATGGTGTGCCGTGTGGATTAATATATAAAGCTGAAGATATGTTATCGGATGCCCACTTTAAGGCGCGCGACGCTATCGTCGATGTTGAGCACCCTGAGTTCGGTGCTATAAAAATGCAAAATGTCGCGCCAAAACTCTCTGATACGCCAGGCCGAATTAACCATGTTGGCCCCACGCTGGGTGAGCATAACAACTACGTTTTTAACGACTTGTTGAACCTTCCGGACGATGTGCAGAAAGACTATAAAGATCGCGGAATTATTTAAAAACCATTTAACTAAAACCGGCAAAAGAGATTGCGCGATAATAATCAAAATCAACCTGTTGATCAGTTTCTATTGGTAGAAGACGCTGCTCAATTGTTGAACCTGGATGTCCAGATTTTGCGACAGGGTATTGCCCGTAATCTGGTGCCAATACGTCGTGACAACACTGGCACCATCCGAGTTCATCAAGATGAGATTCCAGATAATCTGGAAGAAAAAATCAACGCCTCCGCTGTTCTGCCTGAATTGCATGCTGCAGCCTTAACCGACGAATTAGTGAGTGTTAAAAAAAGCCTTTATGATGCTGAAGCGCACCGTATTCGGCTTGAAGAGTTGGTCGTAAAACAGGGCTCAGCGCTTGATCGATACGCGAGCCTGTTAGACGCAAAAGGTCAGAGTGCCAATACAACTTCCAGCTCTATTGACTCGAGCGCAATGGACAAGTTGCGAGCACGTGATGCCGAGATAGAAAAGCTTTCGAGTATTCTTGAACGCACATTTCAGGCTATAGATGCCCGCGATCAGCAGGTGGCACAGCAGACCGATCAATTAACGCAAACGGCTGATAAGGCAATGTACCTGCTGGAACGTGCAGTGCGCGAGGGTGAAGTATCCGCAGAACAGCTCAATGTACTTAACCAGCAGGTTGCCAATTCGACGACTAGTAGCACCCGGCTTGAACGCGAGCTTGATCAACGCAATGCAGCCATAGACAACCAACACAGCCTGATCGAACGTATGTTGACACTTGCAGAACAATCGGCCGATGGTTCGACCGGACAACGTCGCCGCAAGCGAACTTTCTGGCAACGACTCTTTGGTGGAGGGAAAGGGATATGAATAAAAAAATAGAAAAGTCTTTATTGCAATCAGGTGAACACGATGTCCAACACTGAAGATCTCATCAGACGCTATGAAGCGCAACTGGCCGAATTCGAAGCTCGCCTGAGTCGAATGGAAGGCAACCAATCTGCGTTGTCGCAGTCGGTCGCATTGCAACCCGGCGGGGTGCGCGGTACCGGTTTACGCTTAGGCGTGGATGTAGGAGGCACCTTTACCGATCTGTTATTACTCGATGAAAAGAACGGGCGTACTTTTACAGCGAAAGTGCCGTCAACACCTGCAGACAGCTCCATAGGAGTACTCAATGGTGTTGAAAAAATTTGTCGTGAGGCAAACCTGAATGCCAACAGTATTTCTGAAGTGATGCACGGTACAACCGTGGCCACCAATACGGTTTTAACCAAGGCCGGTGCCACGGTCGGATTAGTGACGACAAAGGGTTATAAAGACGTTTTACAGATTGCCCGATCATACGTGCCGGGTGGACTGGGTGGTTGGGTTATCTGGAATAAAACGCTGCCTTTGGCTCCGCTGGAATTAACTATTGAAGCTAACGAACGTATTGGAGCAAAAGGAGAAGTACTTAGGTCGTTGGATGAATCATCGATTCGCGTTGAACTGCAAAACTTGTTTAATAACGGCATAGAAGCATTAACCATTGCGCTATTTAATAGCTACGCTAACGATGTACACGAACAGCGCATTGCCAGCATTGCACGCGAAATTGCTCCGCATATTCCGGTATCAACATCGGCTTCAATAATGCCGGAAATGTATGAGTATGAGCGTACCGAAACAACCGTAGTTAACTCTTATGTTCGTCCGGTCGTTTCAAACTACATCAGCAATCTGCAAAGTGAGCTCAAATCGCGAATGGGTGCCGATGTCATGTTGCAGATTCTTCGTTCCGACGGTGGGCTTTCATCAGCGCAGTCAGCGATGGACAAACCCGTTAACCTGCTTATGT
>CALIMV010000023.1 GCA_938045275.1 uncultured Granulosicoccaceae bacterium | reverse complement strand
ACCGGTGGGGCAATATTTGTCTCTGCATTGTACGTCACGCCTAACAGTGACTCTATTTGCCCAAGGTATTTATTCAATTTTAAATTAAGGGAATTCTCATTCGATTCTACAATCCAACTAATCTCAGGCCAGACACTGGTACTTCTAAAAACATCACTGCTTTTCTGCAAATCTGCTTCGATGGCCTCTAATTGATCTACCGACGCTCTTATGCGTTGAGCAATAATCTGTTGCAATCGAGGGTTAGAGCTGACTTTTTTAATCTCAAACCGGTAATCGTTCAATATGTTAATCGTGTCAGTAATTGACAGCTGCATTGTGTGAATATGGGAATTGAATTGCGTCAGACTCTTTTGAGTAGCGATGGAGTCACGTAAAATTGTGTAGCTCACTGCTATCGCAGCAATAATAAAAAGCAGGGAAAAGCAATAGGCAAGCACAAGCCGATTAGTGCCTATCTCGAAACTGTCACCTTTAGTACTGGTTTTTTTGAGTGATTTTGTTATCACAATCAATACACTTTGATGGGTCGTAATAAAGCCGACACAATGAATGACACCCAGCATGTAACCGTCGGTTAAAACTGGGTATAACTACTTCAATTAATACAAAATCTATCGGCAGTTACACCGTTTGCTTCAATGGCCAAAACCAACAGAAATTGTTAAAAATCCACGTTACTTTGAAAAACACATAAGCATAGCTGGGTGAGTATTAGAAAATACATTGAAAATAAATATTATTTGAGCCTAATGTAGCCAAGCCACTCCTCTCTTCTTGTCGTGTACTCGGTTCGGGTTGGTTGATGTGGTTCACAGATATCTTTTTAAAGTATCCACTGAATGAAATGTATAAACACAGTTAAAGGCTTGTCAGTTTAGACCGATATATTAAACAAGGCGCCATGCCAGATAACGGGCTTGGAACAACACCTTCTACCCGATGCAATCGGGTGAAAAACCAAGATTAATCGGATTAAATCAACCGGTTAAGTGTCTGAGAGAACAGCGTATATGAGTAACCAAGTGATAGCCACCGCAGCATGCAAGTGTGAACACCAACAGGATTTGGACAAACTTGCTCAATCGCTTAATACTCAACTTGCATCTGTACCAGACCTTATCATTGCGAGCTACTCATCATTGTGCGAAACTGATCTGATTGTGAACCATTTAGCTGCTCTGTATCCGAAAAGCGCTATAGCCGGAGCATCTACATGCCGAGGTGCAATTACCGCAGATGGGCTCAAAGCATTCGGTGAAGCAAACGTAACCCTGTGGGGCCTGTGTGACAGCGAAGGTGATTACGGTATCGGGTTTGCAGAATTTAAATCTTCTATAAACGATGCAACCAAATCGGCAGTGGAGCAGGCATTGGAGCACAGCGGGCGTCACGGTGAATTACCAGCACTGATTTGGATGCATACGTCCCCTGGTAATGAAGAGACCGTTGTTGCGACCATTGACCAAATTTTCGACGGCGATGTATCTATCGTTGGCGGCTCAGCAGCCGATGAAACACTCGAAGAAAATTGGACTTGTTTCGCAGGTTCGCAATATGCAACCAACGGAGTGTCGGTAACAGTATTTTTCTCTAGCTTTGAAATTTCTACTAGCTTTCAAAGTGGCTACCTACCAACCGAGACAAGCGGTGTGGCAACTCGGTGTGAAGGCCGAACAGTATATGAAATAGATAATCAACCAGCTGCTTTGGTTTACAACAATTGGGCTGGGCAACTTGTCGATATTGACCAAGAACAGTTACCAGTGAATGTTCTTGGCTCAAGCACACTATCACCTTTGGGTGTGGCAGTTGGTGATGTTAGTGGAATTCCTTACTATAATCTTGCCCATCCCGAGACTTACACCAAAGAGAAGGCATTGACTTTTTTCTGTGAAGTCGCTGAAGGTGAAACGCTAACGCTCATGAACGGTACCGTGGACAATATCATCAGTCGTCCCGGGCGAGTCGCCAACGAAGCTATTTACAATAGTGATGATCCAGACGGTGAGATCATAGGCGGTTTGGTCGTTTTTTGTGGTGGCTGCTTGCTAGCGGTAGAACCGCGAGCTGCAGAAATTGCGGATCATCTAAATGAAAACCTGCAACAACAGCCTTATCTTGGCTGTTTTACTTTTGGCGAACAGGGTTGTTTGATTGGCGGTGAAAATCGACACGGTAATCTGATGATATCCGTAACGGTTTTTAAGCGGTAATACCCACAGGGTATGACAAATGCCTGAGTCCAATCATGAAGCATTGCGCGAAGCATTGCTCAATATTCAGCGCGTACGAGAAAAAGAACAAGCCGCAAGAGAGCAAATGGAGACCCTTATTGAAGGGTTGCAAATACTAAACGAAAGCGATTCTGTAACAAGTATGTTCCGTGAGATCCTCGGGTCACTTAAACGGGTTATTCCATTCGATTGCGCTGCAATTCTTGTTCAATCCGACAATGGCTATCTGTCCACTGCAGTTAGCAGCGATTCCAGACTCCAATTATCAAGTTTCCAGTCGATCGGTATTTTTGAGCGTTGTTTAGGCGGCAAGGCTGCTGCAGTAACTCGCATTGATAAGGTGGCCGAATGGCCAGCTATGCCGGAACACAATGAAGAACCACTTCAATCAGCGTTGTTAGTGGCACTACCTGGTTTAGACCAACCAACAATCATCGTGTGCGCCAGCAGCGGCGTATCGACATTAAAGCGTTCTGATCTGAAAATGCTGAGAACCTTTTCGCCGCTTGCCACACAAGCTGTTCAGCGGGCAAGTGAACTTGAACAACTAAATATTCTAATTAACAAACTGGATTACTACGCGCACTACGACATGATGACCGGCTTACCGAATAGAACACTGTTCGATATACGGTTAGAGCAAGAACTGTCAAAGGATGAGCAGAATTTCAGTGTGATTTTTCTGGATTTGGATAATTTCAAACAGATAAATGATACCTACGGGCACAACGCCGGCGATCTGTTACTTGGTGAAATAGCATTCCGAATATCCGCATCAATTAATCCCCACGATACGGTGGCCAGAATGGGAGGTGACGAATTCGCTCTTATCCTTCGAGGGCTAAAAGATATACCCAGTGTTTACGCTGTATGCGAAAGACTGATCTCAAAGGTTTCGGAGCCATTGTATTTGCGTAAAAGTCGTGTCGATCCCACCGTCAGTATCGGAATAGCACTCTGTACTGATCAGAATCAAACCGCACAGTACCTTATGCAGAACGCTGATATAGCTTTGTACGAAACGAAAAAAAATGGCCGTAACGGATACCAGTTGTTTAACTTGAAAATGAAAACTGAGCTGGATCGGAAAACCACCATTGAAACAAAATTGAAGAACGCTTTGCAGAACAACGAACTGTGGCTAGCCTATCAAATGATAGTCGATGCAAACACACATGACTGCACGTGCCTGGAGGTATTGCTACGCTGGTCACCAGACGAAACATCTTCCTACTGCCCAACTGAATTTATACCCATTGCAGAAGCGACCGGAGAGATCTGCAATATTGGACTTTGGGTCATTGAAAGGGCACTGGTTGAACTTGCTGACTGGCTCAGTCAAGATAGCCAGAATATGGTTGCAATAAACGTCAGTGATGTACAACTGCATAGAGCCGCTTTCGCCGATGAGGTCATGTTTGTAGTTAGTCAATCAGGCATTGCAGCTCAACAGATTGAATTGGAACTAAGCGAGAGAATTATCGCCGCCAATATCAACGAGGTTGTCATCGACAACCTGAACAAGTTACAAAAATTTGGATTATTATTTTCTTACGATGACTTTGGCACCGGTCAGGCCTCATTTTTACACCTTCAACAGTTGCCTGGCTCTCGTTTAAAAATCGATAAGGGTTTCATAGATACGATTGTACACTCAGTAGATAGCCGGACCCTGATCAAAGGCATAATCAGCTTTGCCCACACACTAAACCTTAATGTAGTTGCAGAAGGTGTAGAAACAATCGAGCAAGCGAATATCCTGACCTCGATTGAATGTGATTACCTCCAGGGTTATTGCTTTTCTCGCCCAGTTCCGCTAATAGAGTGTATGAGATCAATGAATAGTCATATGAACAATTCTCTTGTACATCAACAATAACTTTTCCTGACATGCCTCCTAAAGAAATCACACCCGGTGTCTATGAGATTCAGACGTTTGAAGTTGATCAATTTAATTGCATTCGTGGTGTTGTGTGTGGTGGTCAGAACTTACTCGAAGCACTGTCCGGTCGGAACGAAGGGCAGTTAACATTTGACCAGATCTTTTCTGACGACCGAACCAGAAATCTTTACTGCAATTTAGTTGAACACGTGCGCAGTACTTCCGAGACTATTAGTTTCCCGTTTCGTTGCGACGGCGAATCCCACAGCGTTTATCTCCGTACAATGGTTTTTTTGTCATCTGCGAAAAACGTAGGATTTGTGAATAGAGTAACTGGCTACGACTCTCGGCCAGCAGGTATCAAGTTGGTTCGAGAGTTTGTTGATGAAAACCACGAATATAGGTGTTGCAGTATTTGTAATCGACTCAGTAGAGATGATGCCGAAAACACAGTTTGGGAAGAATTCCAGACACTGGTAGATTCAGGTAAATATACCGCAACTGAGACACCAATGCGATGTGTTTTTGATGTTTGTTCTGATTGCGAACGAGCAGTTACACAACGCATGAATGAAACTTTGAGAGAATTTAATAGACGCGCCGCGTGACATCCTAGTATCAGAATACTGGCTTAGCTAATGATTAATTCCGACCCATTATCTAAGCCGCTAGAACAATAAGTAATACTTCAACACCCAATTAAAACTAATTCAATAGTGGAAAAAGTGGTCCACGTGCTCCTCACTGCACATTTGGCACTTCAGTCGGCGCAATCAAGGCACCTTTCAAGCATTCCTATTATAGAAATCTGAATAAACTAGAACATCTCATCAGTTGCGATGACGATTGACATTGATTTTCACATTTCATGCACAATCGGGCAGTACAGTCTGACCCAATGTCATTTTCTATAGCTGTACTACCATTGAAATACAGAAAAATCTGGTTTCAAAAATACCATCCCGGCAGGCTATAGATACCAATAATTTTAATCTTTGCCAACTTTCTAATAAAAGCGATAAACATGAATAATTCACGCTCAGTCACTCACACTCTTATTTATTCCTTAGTATCTATGACACTATTGGTGAGCGCAGGTTGTAGCTCCAGCGATAATTCGACCACAGCTGGATCTACTAGCGCAACCGACACAACCGACACAACCGACACAACCGACACAAACGACACAAACGACACAAACGACACATCTGACACATCTGACACATCTGACACATCTGACGCATCTGATATTGGCAATAGTACGATAGCGACGTTTTCGTGCGATGAGATTGCAACAAAATTTGTTACAAAAGGTTCAGCCAACGCTGATCTACCCGACCCTGTCGTGAGCGCCACTTGCGTTAATGACACTGTTGTTATTACATCAAATCAAATACCTGATTTTCCCTATATTGAAACGTCTCCTGGAAATCCGCAAGAATACGCGCTGGAATATTCCATTCCTGCAGTACCTACTATTGCAGAATCGGTAAGTTCTGTGCCCGCCATCGGTGCAATCGCTGTGGCGATTAATGGAATACCCATTTACGGAGCCACAGAAGGCGCTGGTGGCGATGTGTACTCCTTAGGTGGTGGATTTACCGAATGTGGTGGTCACAATGGCCCTACTGGCTATCACTATCATACTTTCGACGTATCGGGCAGCGACTTCTGCCTCTTCACCGAAGCCGAAGCTTCGGTAGCACCACAGTTGTTTGGTTATGCTTTCGACGGTTATCCAATCTACTCAGGTAATTTTCAGTATACGTCTTCATGGTATCTCAGCGACCCATCGCTATTCGCTACCGACACATTTTCAGCACACACTTACGTCGAAGGGTCTGGTGATTTAGATCAGTGTAATGGTCGTACCGATGCCAACGGCAATTACGCTTACTACACAACCGATGAGTTTCCTTACACATTAGGTTGTTATCGAGGCGTAGTCGATACCGTTGGTACCGGAACTCGACCCGGTGGCGGCATGCCCAGATCGCATATCACAACAGACTTGGGCCAATGAGCGTGAATCGACGCAATTTCGTAACCGCCGGCGTACTGGCACCAAGCACATTACTGATTAACTCTGCCTATGCAGCCGTAACAAACGAACCAACCGACGTCGATATTGGCTACTGTCAAGATATGACTGTTCATCACCTGCAGGCCCTGGCTATGTGTCAGCGTGTTCTTGGCAGAGATACAGGCAGTGCTGTACAAGCAGCGGCTGCGGAGGTGTTACAGAATCAGGCCATGGAAGTTGGTCAGATGCGCGCATGGTTAGCAGACTGGCTTGCGTCAACTGTGCCTCCAACTGTGGTCATGGGCTGGATGGGTGCTAATCAGGGCCAAGGCATGCCTATTGCTAACATGCCCGGCTACGCTAGCGACGAGGCCTTGACCGAATTGTCTACCGCCACCGGTATTAATCGGGGTAGAAAGTGGCTTGAACTAATGCGCGACCATCATGAAGGCGGCGTAACAATGGCTGCTCAGGCCGAGGTTCTAGCCTCATCTGAAAAAGTTATTCGGTTGGCTAAGGGACAAGTTGCATCGCAAAGCTATGAAATTTATCAATACGAATTACTATTGGCTGGGCAGTATAGTTAGTACTCTTTTCATCGTAAATGGGGCACAACGGCACTCACTTAGTCGTAACTAGTGTCGGTGCCCCAAGATCGGACTTTAAACAGCACGGTATTGCAAGCGAGAAACACTTCGCTCGCAGTTGCAATGGGGCATCATTACTCAATGGTGATTATTTTTTTATCTGCATTTAAAACAACATCGAGCATACACTTAACTTTGTCGAGATCTACTACCCATGATAAAGGCTCACCTTCAGTAGTTGTCACCTGCTTTCCTAATTGCATACTGTATTTATGGCCACAGTCAATTGCCAGCTGGCGAAAAGAAGATTGCATGTAGTATTCAGGTACTAGTTCATAAATACTGGTTCCCTGCTTTGAAAATATCATATTCGCAAGGCCAGCACCATGTGGTGCTACAATCAATTCGGCGTTACCTGCTATTGCCATTTGTTCTTCCAAACCGTATTGCTCCATGGCGACCACATCGAACCCGCAACTGAGTAATAACTGCTCGAGTGCTTTCTCATTAACCATTGGGCGGTCAGAGGCGTTTGCTCTGGAAATATAGATACGCTTACCAAACTGGCTCGCTGTTTTCGGTAAAGTCATGCAGTAACGTGCAAACAGAATTTTTAAATCTGCGAGGATGGGGACAATGGCGTTTTCAATGACTATTTCGCTTTTTGCGTCACACTCAATTCGGCAAGTATCTATTCCTATTTTATTTGCAAAATATAATTCAATTTCACTCAACTGGTAGGTTGAAATAATGGGTATCTCAAGCCCAAGAAGATTGTAAGCAAATATTGCTGGTAGCCGATTTAGAAGCGAGCAATAATAATTACTGTTCCCTGTTCGTGGTAACACGAAAGCGCGCTCCACCCGCCTGGATTCCTGCCCAAAAATTGTTTTACCTGCAACGCGAAAGTAATGGTAAATATCTGCTGATGCGTTTAAATACCGCCAGTTGTTATCTATACTAAACGCGATACCAGTGGGCGATTTTGAAATTCGTGTATTCGGCAATGCAAAAAAGCCAATACAGTCTACTTTTTTGCTGTTCGGTTTACTTAGCCATTTAGATTCTGCGACAGCACAATCACCAAGCGTTGTTAGTGGCCTAATTGTTCTTTTTACAGGATTTTCTAACACTATTTTTCCGCGCACTACAGCGTTCTTTTTCGTAGCATAGATAAAAGCGTTTTTTTGTTGCATTGTATATCGCTTAACATCCCAACCACCGGACATTGGCAGAATGGGAAGGTGCAAATTTTCTTTTTCGCGATGCTTGTACGTGAATAATATTCCAGCAGCATTTTTCGACGCAGATATAATGCGTTCGTAACGGACCAGCGAATTTGAGGATAGCTGAAATACAGTTGCAGCTTTTAGATGAAAGTCATTTGCAAAGCTTAAATTGAAATTCGAGAAAAGCTGAATAAGTTTGAAGTACCTTTGATCAAAAGATACAGGGTATTTATCGTGTGTTCCGGTCAAGACTTGATGAAGTATTTCACCACCGTATTCACAGTAAAACTCCTTGTCAGCATGCCTAAGATAATCAAATAATTGATAAAACTGATCAACGCTACTAAATGATTGAACAAGTTTGTATGCGTGCTCATGCCGTACCCACAAAGCTGATTTGTCTGTCCAGTGGTATGGTTCTATTAATGTTGGGTTTACAGGACTGTCTGGTTTTGCAGGAAGATCCGCTCGATCAGGAATAACAACGACTCGATTCATAAACCGGGTTACATCAAATTTTGTGCCATGGCGTTATAAGTGTGGCATTTCAATAGGAACTAACTCCTTAAAATATGAAAAAGTCTTTCATTATCTTCAAGGCTATCAGAGCTTTGCGCCTAATAGTTATGCAGCTCTCAAAAAGATAGCCAATGCGGATATGGGCATATCTCAAATGCTACAGTTTAATCAATTTGATTCGCATTGAACGTCAGTATAATTGCCAAAACCCGCACACGGTTTTGACTTTGATGTGTACCTGTGGATACTGACGAAATAATACCAACGGGAATACAACCTCACCGAACAGATAAATGTGGTACTCAATCTCTAAGAAGTAATTTATCGGTGGCGATAGGCGTTGGGTAGTGTTTTACAACCCAGTAAGAACTCAACACAAAACTGATTAGAGTGGCTGTTTGTAACATTAATGCAGCGCGTTCTGAGAGCAATTGGGATTGAATGGCAACTACGATTATTAACAATGAAAACTCGCTTATTTGACTTAGTCTTACGCTTGTTTCACGGGCTTTTTCACGCTCATGTTTGAGCAAAAATCGAAAAACTATGGGTTTTAAAAAAACGCCCAACACCGCTAAACATACTGCCGGAAGCAACACTTCAGGCACCTGATTAAGATTAATGCTTGCCCCTAAAGCGAAAAAGAATAGCACCAAAAAGAAATCTCTTAGCGGTTTCAGGCTTTCAGCCAGGAATCGGGCAATTGGGCTTGTTGCTAACGTAACTCCGGCTATGAAAGCACCGATCTCATGAGACAAACCAAGAACAGTGGCTAGTTCGGCCAGCCCAAGACACCAGCCAATCGCTACCAGAAATAAGTATTCCTGAATTTGATCAAATTTTAAAAATAAACGAGTAAGAACATGTTTGGACACCAACCAGGCGACAATGACAAGTAACGGAAGCCCGATAATGAGCATTGCTGATTCAATTACAAGTGGTGTTTCATGGCCAACACTCTGTAATAGAATCATGACGAAGATGGCGAAGATATCTTGTAGCAACAATACGCTTACAATAAGCTCTCCCATTCGTTGGTGATGCAATGCACTTGTTGGGAGTAACTTAAGCGCAATTATCGTGCTGGAAAACATCATGACGATACCAGTCAGAACGCTATCCATTAAAGAAAAGGCGAAAAGCTGCGCCACCACAAAACCAACAACGGCGAAAACTATACTACTCAGCACAGTAATCAGTACTGCTTGTTTAAACATTTTTTGCAGTTCTGCTATTTCCAGGTTTAAACCGAGCAAAAAAAGCAGAAACAAAATGCCTATATTGGCCATGTCCGCAATTAAATCCGGGTTTGATACCCAGTTTAACCCCCATGGCCCTACCGTAATTCCAACAGCTATATAGGCAAGCAACAGCGCTTGGCCGGCATACAGAGCAATAGTGGCCACAACAGCCGCGCCAAAGAAAACCAGAAACAGTGAAAATATCATGATGATGAATTAGTTGATGCTTGTACAAACTGCTGGACCATTCTTACATAATTTTCTTTTACGCGGATTCAGGCTGCATGTTCGACAAAGATTCTACTTACATCAATAGGTTCAAACATTTATCGCTCTGCTTGCTGCCAATCCTGCTCGCTTGTATAGTCTGAGGCAGCTGAATCAACGTTAGTCAGCGGATTTCCAGTTCTGACTGTTGTGCTTCTTCCTAATTAATATTTTTCTGATTTGGTTCACCGGCCAGTAAATTACTATCGACATAGCTTGCCGAGCTATCACCGTCATGGAGTTTGTTGATCCACTAATGCCGGCAGACGTATTATTCGCATCAGTACCTATCGTCATTGATCGCACGAGAAGTGTTACTAGCACCAAATATTGAAGGGCCACCCTTGAACCGGCACAATATTGCTACCGGGGGATTTTAAATTCAGTGCAGAATGCCCTGCTACGTATTCTCGCTTTTTTGCATAGATTCAAAATGCCCTGTTCTGAAGAAGTAACTGGGTTAAATCTTTGAGCCTCAATTACTAAAGCTCTGATTTTTTCTGAACATCCAAAGGTGTGCTATTAACTGGCAATAGAAGAAGTATTTCTACGATCGTCAAGTGGAGCAGACATTAGTTTTTGTGCAATAACATTCTTTTTTATGGCAGTTGACGAGGTTCGAGGATTGTAGAGTATTTGAATGATTTTTTTCCCTTTAGACAATAAATAAGATTCCACCGCAATATTGTGTGGCTTTCTTCCCCAATCTTCTCCAACGACAAACACATCCACATTCAGTTCTATACACGCCGATACATACTCAAGCTCATAATAAGGGCGAACTCTGTC
>CALIMV010000022.1 GCA_938045275.1 uncultured Granulosicoccaceae bacterium | reverse complement strand
AATGATTAGCATTGGAAAGCCAATAAGCTCTGACCATGCGCTTGCGATCAAGCTTGTACATGCAGTGGAGAGCGATCCTGTTGATGCTGCGTTTATGGTTAATTCCGAAGAACTCTTGTGTCGAGTTCCAACCTGGGAATTGCCGGCACCACCATTGGAAGAAACAATCATTGAATCTGCCAGAGCGCTGGTTACTCGAAAACATCGGGGGCAAACCGCACGATTACGTGCCATTGATACGATAACGGCTGGCTTAGCATCTGAATTCGACCAAGCAATGGCTCTGGAACGAACTGCATTTCTTGAGCTTCGTGGTTCGGAACAGTCCCGTTCGCTAAGACACATTTTCTTTGCGGAGCGCGAAGCATTAAAGCCCAAATGGCTTAATAAGAAACACGCAACAGAGATTGATCGCGTTGCAGTGATCGGTGGCGGCACCATGGGTTCCGGTATTGCCTATGCCTTACTCGATGCGGGTATACCAGTCACCATAATCGAATCTGATAAAGATGGCGCTGATCGTGCGACCGCAAACGTGGATAAAATACTATCGGCAAGTTTACACAGTAAGCATATTGACTCAGCGCAGGCAGAACTTACACGACAGCGCCTGACTGTCAGCACCGACTACGCGACAGTTTCCGATGCGTCTCTTGCTATTGAAGCTACGTTTGAAGACATGGACGTGAAGAAGACGGTTTTATCCAGATTAAATGCAGCGTTATCTCCGGATGCCACCATCGCTACCAACACATCCTATCTTGATGTCAACGAACTGGCCAACGCAGTAACAAATCCTGGCAGAGTTATCGGATTACATTTCTTTGCCCCTGCTCATGTGATGAAATTGCTGGAGATCGTTCGTGGAGATAAAACAGACGATAGTAGAATTGCGGTCGCCTATCAGTTGTCGAAAAGGTGTCGAAAAATTCCGGTGGTCTCGGGTGTGTGCGATGGATTCATAGGAAATCGAATTTTAGCGCGTTACAGAGAAGCGGCTGATACAGTGTTAATGGACGGTTCTACGCCGGCAGATATCGATGCGGCAATGGTCGATTTTGGCTATCCAATGGGGCCGTATGAAGCTCAAGATCTGTCAGGTTTGGATATCGCATACGCAAACCGACGTCGTCAGGATGCGAATCGTGATCCGAATCGTCGTTACATAGCCATCGCAGACAAATTAGTGGAGCTTGGCAGGCTTGGTCGTAAGACAAGTGCGGGCTGGTACCGCTATTCGGACGAAGGAAAAAAGGTGGCCGACCCATTGGTCGTTGATCTGGTGAATAAAATGGCCCTTGAAGCCGGTATTAAACGCAGGGAGTACGGAGCTGGCGAAATTCAAGATCGATTACTCACCGCCATGATTAATGAGGCAGCAGACATACTCCATGAAGGCATAGCGCAAAGCAGGGCGGATATCGATCTGGTTAGCGTATACGGGTACGGATTTCCACGTTGGCGAGGTGGACTGCTACATTATGCCGGTGCGATTGGTGAGAAGAACGTTGTCGAAAAAATCGAAGCTTTCTCTAAGGAAGACCCTGTGGCGTGGCGGGTCAGTCCATTTTTGCATGCATTGTAAAGTCACAATCAGGTGTATATGGACTCGGTGATGGTGAAGTAGCGTCCATAACAAGAGCATGCCTCACAATTTGGCTACGCACTTGATGGTTACGCTATTCACAGCATGAGGAACCTTGATGGTGGCGAACCTACTGGTCTGGACGAATGTTGAGCTCATTACTGTGTGTTCGTAACAAGCCCATTGAGCACAACAAAAAATCGCTAAGTAACTAAGCGGCGTCCAAAAAAAAATAAGGCCACCATCCGTTTAGTTATTAGTTCTTCAATTATTAATCATCTACGTTGCTTTGCTTTTTCTTAAAGCAAACTAGCTAACCACCGGTGGCGCCTGTGACGCATCTTCACCTTCCTCCTCAGCTACGCTAGTTTCATCCTCTACTGGATACCATTCAATTTCCAAAGTCAGTTTTTCGGTGTCATCCCATGTTTCTTCATGCGTGATCGAAAAGCCAACTTCATCAGTAATTGACACTTGATGATCAGACAGCTTAACCACGCCGTTCGCCTGGAGCTTCTCTAATACGTCCATTAGCAACTTTAGCCCTTCTTTTTGTTCGAGCTCACCATAGTATTCGTACAGCGCTTCATTTTCATCAACGCTATCGTGATCATGGTGATTCCGGTGATGCGAATGATGATGACAACCACCACCGTGTCGATGGTGCTCTTCGTGATAATCTTCTGTAGCGTAATGCATTGTTAGTTCCCATAAGAAAAACGTGTAGGTTGAACATCGAAGCAGAAAAAGAATTCGAACTTTCCAATTCAATGTAGCCGACTGGTTAATAGAGGCACTGGAATCGAATTCAACAGCAAAAACTTCACTGATTGCACTTTGATTAATAATCCTTTTTTCTTGCACAATTGACATGGCAGCAATCGGCAAAAAACTTTCATCGACTACAAGCAAGTCCTCAAGTAGAACATTGATGGAGAGCTCGAGCTGGTCAGTGGATTGTGAGAACATTAATTTTCTGTTCGGCAAAGCATGGACAAGGCGATCGGGTTAAATCGGCATGTTTGCGATTAATGCCTAAGCAATAGCATTGAAAAATGCGGTTAAATTTATTAAGTCGTGATGCGCAAAGATTGAAGTTATCGGCCTGGGCCTGATCAAACTATACAAATGCGTATACGTTTGGAAAGGCAAT
>CALIMV010000021.1 GCA_938045275.1 uncultured Granulosicoccaceae bacterium | reverse complement strand
ACCGCAAAGCCTGCCGGGTCAAAATCTTCATCACCGGCGAAGATGTAGTCACCGTTGCCTCCAAACACGGCGGCGTGAGCGTTACCCTCATAGGGTCGACCAAGTGGGTCGGTTTCAGGGTATGTGGAGTCTCCCAAAAAGACCGGGTTCTCAGGGTCAGTTACATCCAGGGTAATGAATCCGGCGTCCCAGTAAGACAGCACGGCAATGTCCCTGCCATTAATGTTCTCTACCCATACATCGTGCAACAGGACAGCGCCGAACAAACCCGTTTCGAGCTGATCAAGGTTTAAACCGGCTCCGACCCAGTCAAGAGCACCTGTGAGTAATATGGCCTCAGGTTTACGTGGATTGGAAATATCAACAATAAAGGTATCCATAAAATCGAATGTATCTGCCACACCAAGCAGGTAGGTGCCGCCGTTAACACTATTCCAGGCGAAGGTATTGTGCACACCACGAAAATCCAGGTAACTTTTCTTCAGAGGTTTTGGACGAGTAGGGTTGCTTATATCCCACAGAGAAATGCCCCCCCTTCCGTGCTGGCTAGGAGCACCGGGTGGACGCTTGCCGATCTGATCTTTGTTGCCATTTTGATTCGCCCGCTTACAGTCACCGATACCATCACCATCTCGGTCCGACTGTAACGGACAGGCCTTGTTGATATTTAAGTCAGAGACTGCTCCTCCAGCTATACCTGCACCGCATGGCTCTTCGGTAGTTATAAGTACGGGGTTGCCGTCCACTTCGATGGTTTTGACATCGTTGATGCGTGTGTCTGGTGGCGACTTGATTTCAGCTACGGTTGCACCGGACGTGTCCGGGTAGCTAGCAATAGCAGCAGCTATATCCACCACAAAAACACCCGAAGTACTACACTCTGGGTCCTGAAAAGTACCGATATACGCGTAGCCGTCATGTGACCACACATCAGTGTATTTGCCGTCGGTCACCCCCTCAAGAATGTCGCGGCCGATTACCTCGAAACCATAATTGGTATTTGCCGGTATGTGTCCGTCGTTGAGGCTCTCATGTGCAGAGCTGCTTACCATAAACAATAACGAAGCTGTTCCTGCAACGATCGGAACAACGGTTCTAGACAGAATAGATTTACCACTGAGTGAGAATTTAATCATCTTTTAAAGCACCTCATGCTGAAATTGAAATTAAGCAAATTATTACTCTTGACTTCCAAAATTGTGGTTGCGCTTCTACTTGTAAACTTAAAGTGCAGAATAAACTCAACTATGCAAGTTCGCAAGGTGTTTGTAATGATGGTCGCAGATGCTAGTGGAGTGAGGAACTGGCTTTCGGTACGAGCGGGTTGAATCAAGCTATTAGATTGTAAACATTCCAGTTTGTTAATGTTCGAAATTGAATGAAAAATACCATTGTATGTACATGGTTACATTGCGTTTTCAGGGTCCAAAGAGCAAACCCCATTTGTTGCGCCTGAACTTAATCACGATCGGATACTGCATACCCCATTTCGCTTCCAATGCAACCAGCGCGCATTCTGCCTCATTGACAGTACTCGCCCGATAAACTGGTTCTAAATCAGACCTGACTCGGTACACGATGCACAGTTGCATCCAATTTCCCTAACCAATCAACGCCCCCAACCCAACCAACGCCCCAACCAACACCGACTGCGATTTGGGTTCAGCTGTAACAACTTTTTCTCGAAATAGCTCAGGCTCTTTATTAACAAACGCTTGAACCAATTTATCAAAACCATCTGAAAGACCAACACCGCAGGCAGACCAGGGCTGCTCATGCGTTAACTTTATCTGCGCACCAAATCAAGCTACTGTACAATCTGGATCGGCTGCAACCGTATCCTGTAGTACGACGAATATCAGCTTACAGGTATGGGACATGGTACTGGGCTGAGTGCGGCTAATATAGATTGCGCCCCTTGTCGCTCATCATTTGCTCAGCGATATCCCAGTCAAGTGGGGTTTGAGCGCGCGGCAATACTAGCCGAACGAAGCGTGCGCTTTTTACTGCGGGCAAGCCCTTACCAATCGCCATACCATGTTGACTTCCGCGTACAAATTGATCCAGAGCGTCTTCATTTTCCCAGACCGTCATAGTCCAGGCCTCATCCGCAAGGAGTTTCTTGCGTAACTTATGCCCTAGATAACCTTGATGCTCAGGGAGGGACTCGATCACTTGACGGGTGTACTCCCAAAAAACATTGTTCTTTTCATTGTCATCTCCAAGCGTTACATGGGTAATACCAACCACTACTGATCTGTCACCGGGTACTGACGCAAATTGGTCGACGGCCTTGAATGGCGCGCCGAGGTAAAAGCAAGCACTCAATAGAGATAACATGCCTGTTATGAAAAGCGTTCTAAACGATTTCAATATTCTCTTCTCATGCCCGTTGGTTATTCGTCATACCGCTCACCCCAGAGCCTGTATAAATTGAATCAAGTGGTGCCCACAAACACCAACCGTTAAAGAAGTTCGTGACCTTACGTTAAAGTCGAGTAATTTATTTTGTTATCGCGTGACCTGAATTTACCCAATCGGTAATCATCGACGCAAACAGCTCAGGTTGATCCGACCAAGCGAGGTGTCCCGCTTCAGGCAGTATTTGTAATTTGCTGTGAGGCAGTGCTTCATCGAGATGTTGAGCATTACTCACATTAAACATCACATCAAGTTCTCCCCAGAATACCAGTGTAGGTATTTTGATTTCGTTAACTCGCTCAGCCAAACCTGCGGCCTTCAACCGAAGGTCTTTAAACCAGTGTAGAACTTCAGCAGCACGTCCTGAATAGGCCCGCTTGTAGTCATCGATCTGTACCGCGTTGGAACGATGGCGAATAGCACCAAGCTTGGCAGAGAAAGCAATGAGAGGTCCGGCACCAAGCCATGATGAAGTTGTTCGCATGATGCCGAAGCGCGCAAGCATACTAATCATAAATGCAAGC
>CALIMV010000020.1 GCA_938045275.1 uncultured Granulosicoccaceae bacterium | reverse complement strand
TAAGAGCGCTCAGACTTATCGGGAAAATTACCCTATTTGCTTACGATATACCTGATTGTTGCCACAGTTAACGATTCTTTTTATATTTAGTCATTAGCCGTGATTGGTTTGGGCCGATTACTGCCATCTGATTGAGTTTAGGCGATTGTGGGCTGTATCCCCGTTTGAGCTGTGCGACAATCAAATCGATCTATTCTTGGCGTTTCAGAAATTCGGAAGCTCTGGCACTGTTACAAGTTTTGTGGAAGCTGTTATAGCAACCTGTCACTCCTGAAGAAATAATGTCGTGTGCCAGAATTAGTCTTAGTCAGGTGCGATGACAGCCAACGTCGCCGTATTACCATCTTTATAAACAATACACCAATCGGAAGCGTGCTCAGCATCGGGTATAAAAATACTTCTCTCTACATTTTTCAGTGCATCTCTATCGATACCAACAGGGGTGGCATTAGCGAACACTTCAGTCATAACGCCTTTCGGGAAATAGTTTATTCCTACTTCTAGATTGTTTGAAAATGCTTGCTGAACATTTGCCATTGTTGTACCAGCAGTGATATTTTCACATTGAGTAAAGAAATGACTTAAGTCCTTCATCACGGGGTCATTTTTAACTCGATTAGCTTGGTATTGCTTGATATTGGTTTCAGCAAATTCAATTGCCTGCCTGTTAACAGCCGGAAGCGATTGCATCATTGCTATGCTAGCTTGTGTGGTTTCAATAGCGTCTTGTTTCTGACCCATGTAGTACAACGACTCAGCAGCGTTCAACATTGACGTAGCGTATTCGAATGATGGCTTCATACCGCTGGCCTCCATCATGGTAAATTTTCCGCTTAGAACTTCGTGCATTTCAGTGTACTTATTCTGATACATCAAGCTTGATTCCAGCAGTCCGATAAGCTTCAGCCTGGACTGCGATGACAGATCTTTTGTGTCCCTGTGCTCGACTGCCTGACGCAGTACAGCTTCCGCATTGGAGAATCTTTTAGCGATTAACAGTTGGTAGCCGTGGTTGGCGTATTCGTTAAGGGATTTTTCTGTACTACTTGCAAAAACACCGTTTGCTGTAAAGCCAGCTACCAGCATAACTGTGTATAAGACAACACTTCGACGTTTCAAATAATTAGTCACTTAGCCAATCCTTGGTCTTTTTATTAAGGGTTTAATCGGCCGATAACAACATCAAGTTCATCATAGATTGGTTTAATCTAGACGGAGTTCATAGTGTAGCCCCCATTTTCCAAGGGGCTACATAGTAGAACCTGTACTACTAGCTTATTTTCTATCAAATTATTGGGATATACTGGATGATTGGTCACCTGTTACTGGCTAGCGTATGGTGTGTCTGCGATCACCTGGTGAAAGTGTTTGAAGGAATCAAATAGACTCTAAAGGCAGTAACGCTGCAGCTAACGATGAACGTATCGATAACCAAACAACAAGAAGTTGGATAAGGCTTTAAGTGATTAAAAGCCTCTCCGTTTTATTGTAGAACCTTGTATTGTTTCGTTTATTGCATCACGAAGACGTTTTCGCACCCTGACGAATCTGCATTTTCCTTGAATTTCTCAATTACATAACATGTGTCAACGCCTGCACCCATATTAAATGTAGGGATATCAAGAGAAAAATTTGAGAAAGAAACATCATTTACAACATCGTTCCCTTTAGCACCTGTATACGCAGCACTGTCTCCCATACCGACGAGAAAGTCATCACCCGAGAATAGATCGATTGTATCGTCAGTTTCTCCAATCAACCAATCACGATGATTTCCACCTAATAACGTGTCGTGACCAGCGTCACCGACTATAAAGTCGACTCTCCCGCCACCATAAATAACATCGTCGTTTGCACCACCAAATAGGAGATCTTCTCCGTCATCAGGATTTTGACTATTGAATTCATAACCATCGCCAAAGATCAAATCTTGGCCTGGGCCACCGCAAATAACGTCGCCGCTTCCATAGCCAATGATCAGATCGTCTAAGGATGTACCAAAAATGATATCGTAACCATCAGTTCCTTCGATCATTGGACGGGTTCCTGTCCAGTCCAACGAGAGTCCGTCCCAGTAAATCACGTTATCATTCTCAGAGCGTGCCTCCCCCGCATAAAATCGGCACATGTCGAACTCATCTGATTTATTCCCACCACCGGGTTCGTATCCACCATGAATGTCACGTCCACCGCGATTAGCGGTTGTGGATTCATTTAGTTTCATGAGTGCGTCTGATATCGCTCGCTCAAAATCAATTTGCGAGTGATTGTTTGAACTATCACTTAAAAGATCAGGATATCGCTGATAGATATCTTGTAATACGGGGTTTTGTGTGTTTGATAACTGAGGAACCAGAGCACCATTATCCCTATGCTCAAGTATATTCGGTGAGGCGGCCATTGCCGATGAGTTTAGCAATGCCAATGAAAGTGCTGATGTTACTACTGTAAGTTTGAAAACCAACATAATTAACTCCTTTACAACTAATAGAGCGCAACTTTTTTAAAGAGTTTGCGTGCCTATTAATCTACCCCCATTCCCCGAATATTTACTGGTATTAATTGTTGATAGCTGTGGGTAATTTTAAATCGTCTTTATACTTAGGTAGAGCCGACTAAACTTAGGCGAATGAATTCGTCTAATAAACAATTCATCGTAAGAATTACCCTTAACATGGCTGCATTGACTTTGATTATTGCAGTGATGTTATTACGCGCTAACTTTCAAAACGCGTCTTTAGTTAACACAACAATATGGCGTTAATACATTTTGAATTCCGCTAACCACGTTTGCACAACACGGCATCATCAAACATATCAATCAATAAACTGCCACGTTTCTGCACCATCAAACTTTCTGATTTGATAATTTTCGATTGTTCCTGCGTCACACATACGGAAGTTCACCGCCATGATATTTCCATCTGGTTGCAGATTTTCCCAATGGGTGGTGCAACCACATGTAGCGCACGAATGAGTTGCAAGTGTTTTGCTTCCCTGAATATATTTCAACGTAGCATCTTTTGATGCCACAATCTGCACGCTCTCTATGGGCACGTGGGCCCACAACGCACCGAGACGACGGCAAATACTGCAATTACAATCGACAAGAAACTTCGGGCTTTCGCTCAGTTCAAACCGAACATCACCGCAGTGGCAACTTCCAATCATTGGCAAACCCTCCATCTTTTTACTCCACATCCATCTCCAGCTATGTTTGCAAGGCAATATTTACAAAAACAAGACATACAAATCCTGCATGACTTTCT
>CALIMV010000019.1 GCA_938045275.1 uncultured Granulosicoccaceae bacterium | reverse complement strand
CCTTGCCTATCCTGATTATCGATACTACCAAGTCCGGGCAACAATAGCCTCGGGCTGCTGTGGTGGCCGTTGTCATGATGGTGACGTTGATCACGATTGCATTCGCAGCTCTGTCATTAGCTTATCGAAGCCGAGCCAGTCGATGAACAAAAAGTGATGAGCAAGTCAGCAAAAAATTCGACAAAAAGCCAATTCATTCTCGACTGGTCTTTGCGCCTGTATGTCGTTTTACTATTTGTTTTTGTGTTTGCACCGATTGTTTTCAGTGTGATCTTTTCGTTTAACTCTGCTCGATTCCCAACCATTCCACTCGAATCGTTCACGTTGAAATGGTATGAAACCATCTTTGCTGACCCGGATGTGTGGGAGGCATTTCGTAACAGCATTATTGTGTCCGTTTCCACCGCATTGCTGGCCACACTACTTGGATTTTGCACGGCTTACACAGACTATCGGTATCGTTTTCGTTTTAAATCTGCCTACCTTGCACTGGTATTGCTACCACCGACAATCCCGCTGATCATCATGGCTTTGGCCATGCTGGCCTGGTTTTCTAAAATAGGGGCGTCAGGTCAACTATGGTCGGTGATCATTGCGCATTCTGTTCTTACTGCCCCATTTGCTATGGCCATCATTCGGCTCAGGCTCAATCAGATGAACAAGGATTTGGAAGCGGCCGCATGGAATCTGGGCGCCAGTGAATGGCGAACCATGCGTGAGGTTATTATGCCTTTCTGCAAACCGGCGATAATATCCGCACTGTTTCTAACGGCGGCTGTGTCGTTCGATGAATTTGCCATAGCCTGGTTCGTGTCCGGGTTGAACAAAACCGTACCGGTTCTTATTCTGGAAATTGTGCAGGGCAATATCGATCCACAAGTCAATGCCATTGGAACAATTGTGTTTTTGATATCCATGACACTGGTCATTATCGCTCAAGTGTTTTTCTTCTTACGTCAAAACAAGGTCAGCAATTGAATACCCCACTGGTCGTCTTTGAAAACGTTGCTAAGCACTTTGGTGATTTTATCGCTGTTAAAAGGTTGAACCTGTCTATTGATGCAGGCGAGTTTATCGCCATAATGGGGCCATCAGGGTGCGGAAAAACCACCACATTGCGTATGCTTGCAGGCCTTGAACGTCCCAGTGAGGGTTCTATTTATATTGACGGCCAGTTGATGAACGATGTTCGCCCGCATCAGCGAGATACGCCGCTTGTTTGGCAATCGCTAGCACTATTCCCCTTTCTAAACGCGCGCGAGAATGTTGAATTTGGATTGAAAATGCGTAACCAGAGTCCGCTCAAGCGTCGGGAAAAGGCCATGGAATGGTTAGACCGACTCGGTGTTGCAGAATTTGCCGAGAGAAATGTGGACACACTGTCGGGCGGGCAGCGTCAGAGGGTCGCACTTGCTCGCTCACTGGTAACCGAGCCGCAGTTGTTGCTGCTTGATGAACCATTGTCTGCGCTGGATGCGCATTTAGTCATTCGCATGCAATCGGTTTTAACTCAGCTCCAGCGAGAACTTGGTATCACCTTTGTCTATGTGACTCACTCTCAATCCGAGGCATTCGCAATGGCCGACCGGGTCGTTGTTATGACCAATGGCGAAATTGCTCAAGCAGGTGTTCCACGCGATATTTACCGCGAGCCGGCTAACCGTTTTGTAGCAGAGTTTGTCGGTCGCAATAACATAATAAGCGGTACGGTATCTGAACTTAGCGAAGGACAGCTTCGAGTAGATGCGCCAATGGGAAAATTCACTGTGCCTGTTAGCGGTACCGAACATTCATCTGTTGTGGGAGACAAAGTTACGTTTGTTATAGCAGCCGACCTTGTGCAGGTAACGCGTAATAAAACAGAAATGGATAATACCGTTGAATGCAATTTAATATCAGAGGAATTCATCGGCTCTATGGTAACGCTGTTTCTGGAAACAGCAGACGGCACTGAATTTAAAGTTCAACTTCAGGAACGCGAGCTGGCAACGTTGAACCATACGCAAAGTGGTCAATTCTACGTAAGCTGGCAATCAGAAAGTGCACATTTGTTGGCGCAGGAGTGAGGATGATGAACCGACTGTCCGGAGGCAACAAGTGATTCAAAACCCGATCACCTGGCCGAACAACGCACGATGCGCCTGCGCAATCAGTTTCGATATGGATGCGGACAGCCTAATTCATATAGCACGTCCTAAAGACAGCCATGACAGGCTGTACCCTATTTCGATGGGTCGATATGGACCCACAGTCGCAATACCACGCATTCTCGATACCTATCGACGCTTAGGGTTAAAGCAATCATTCTTTATTCCGGGATGGTGCATAGAGACGTACCCGGAAACAGTCGAGGCGATACTTAAGGATGGTCATGAGGTCGGCCACCATGGATGGATACACGAGGACCCGATCTCCACAAAAGGTCATCAACGCGAATCTTTTGAAAAAACCCTGGCAGTGCATGAAAAAGTATGCGGCAATTTACCAAAAGGTTATCGTGCACCCGTATACAACCTGACTCAGGAAGTTGTTGATCTGCTGGTTGAGTACGATTTTAACTATGACAGTTCGATGATGGCAGATGATATTCCGTATATCATTAAAACTAATGCCGGCGAGTTAGTTGAACTGCCAGTGCATTGGGGTACAGATGATTGGCCGCCCTTTGCACACTATGATGAAATTGGCTATATGATGCCCGTTCGCAGCCCATCCGCAGGCTTGGCGGGGTTTTGGGAAGAATTTAACGCTCAATACGAAGCTGGTGGATTCTTCATGTTAATTGTTCATCCATTTTTAACGGGTCGTTTGGCTCGATGGAAACTGGTGGAACAGTGGTTGGAAAAAACACTCGATACCCACGATGTTTGGTTTGCACCGCTTGCGGACATTTGCGCCCATGTAAAGGCGGCTCATGAGGACAAAGACCAAACAATTCGAGTTGAACACTTACCATACTACGACAGTCCGCAGCAATAATCACCGGCTATTGGAACCTAACACTGCCCACTGTGACACTCATTTGTACCTCTGACAGCACGGTGTTACCGATAAAATGCTGGTATTGTTATCTGTCTCTTGGAATCTGCACTTGCGCATCGGATTTCGTGTAAATACCAAGATCGACCTTCAATTGCGTTCTGAGAGACGAAAAATGTTCTTTGATCTGCTTTGCGGTGACCTCATTATGCTCCAGCAATGTAAGACCTCGGAGAAGTAAGTCTGCTGAATCAAGCGATAAATACATCGCGTTTCCTTCATTGTAATACCAGTTACGAAGATCCTTAATGCAGCCGTCCTTGGCAGCATCTAAATCTAGATCTGATAAATTGCGCGGTGTGAGATCTTTTGTCTTGTCCCAGAGTGTTTCGTAGGCTTCCGTCCGCTTAGGCGCAAGAGCTGTTTGAAGTGACAAATTATTCTTAAAAGTTTCGAGCCGTTGCTTTAACCAATAGCCAATAATTAGCACGAGAACACCAATGAGGAGATTGTCGACTATTGAGTGAAGTAAACTATCAGATAAATCCATAGTGTTTCCTAATGCTAGGCAGTGATTAGATAACCAGTCATTCCTACGACATGATCAACCCACCATCAACGTTAATGGTTTGGCCCGTAATATAGTCGGCATCTTCGCTAGCCAGAAAAGCCACCAATCCCGCTACGTCCTTACCTTCACCCGCACGCTTCATTGGGATATTGTTTTGCACCCAATCTTTCATAAGCTCACCAGGCTTATAGTCGCCTAACATTTTTCCCCACACACGATCATTGTAATCCCACATATCAGTGGTGATGATTCCTGGGCAGATTGCGTTCACGGTGATACTTTCCAACGCTAGCTCTTTCGCAAGACTTTGTGTCATGCCCATAACGCCAAACTTCGATGCCGCATAATGCGGTGTGTAGATAAACCCATCGCGTGCCTGGCCGGAGGCAGTATTAATCAGCTTTCCACCATTGCCAGATTTTCGCATATACCGTATGGCTTCCTGACAGCACAGGAAAACACCTTTGGTGTTAACTTCCATGGTGTCATCCCATTGTTTTTCGGTTAAGTCTTCAACTTTTTCAATGGTGATAATACCGGCGTTCTGAACAGACACATCGACACCACCGAGCTCCTTATCAGCCTTAGCATAAAGCTGTTTCACATCAGAACTATTGGTTACATCGCAAACGACACCCAACACATTGGAGCCAGTTGAGGCGCTTAATTTTTTCGCAGCCTCATGAACATGCTCTTCAATCGAGGCAATCGCCACGCTTGCGCCTTCAGTGGCGAATCGTTCGGCGATAGCATAGCCAATACCCCTGTTTCCGCCTGTAATAACTACCGTCTTTCCTGCGAAACGTTCCATTATTTATCTCCGTTTGGCGACAGTGCCTGACGCACTGTTTGTACGTGACAACACAACAGCTTCTGACTTTCAGTGATTAACATTTACCAGCAACAAAACCCACCATCGACCAGAAGATCAACACCGGTACAATAAGAAGAAGCGTCACTGGCCAGAAAAATCGCGGGGCCAACCATCTCATTGACTGATGCCATTCTGCCCATCGGGGTCTGGCTTTCAAATTCACGAGTCTGGTGAACCATTTCCGGTCGAGTATTCATCGGTGTTGCCGTGTAACCAGGGCTGATCGAATTGACTCGAACACCTCTGCCTACCCATTCCATAGCCATACTCTTGCCCATGTGAATGACACCGGCTTTTGACGCATTGTAGTGGCACTGATCTAACCCGCGATTGGCGATCACACCCGACATTGAAGCAATATTAATAATGGAACCTTTGCCGTGTTTCAGCATGGCATTCGCCTCTGCCTGACATGAATTGAACACCCCTTTCAAATTAATATCCATCAGCGTTTGATACTGATCTTCGCCCATATCTTCAGCAGCACAGGCATTGGCAATACCAGCAGCATTAACGGCTATTCCCAGATCGCCCAACGAGGTTTGTGTTTGCTCTACTGCCTGCTTAAGAGATTGACGATCAGTTACATCCACTTGCAATGGCAGTGCCTTACCACCATCGTCAGTAATCAAATCGATTGTGTTTTGTAATCCACCGTCATCGCGACGATCAAGGCACGCCACTTTGGCACCACATTGAGCCAACCCACACGCTATGCGCTGTCCAATTCCACTACCTGCCCCGGTAACCAAAGCGACCGAGCCGGACAAGTCGAAAAGAGCGGGCGCATTCAGTTTATCTTCAGACATAATTAAATTCCTGCAAATCCATTGATAATTTGAGTTTTGAATGTTCTACAAACTAAATGAGCTGTTTTAACGATGACGGCTTATTGAGTAGCTAACTCCATAACAGATACATCATTTGCAGCCTCTCGATCAAGAATACCTGTTGCCCGCCCTTGCGACATAACCATCACTCGATTTGAAATACCAAGTACTTCTTCAAGATCGGAGCTAACAACAATGACAGCGATACCTCTACTGGCCAGTTCAACAATGCTTTCGTAAATTGAAGAACGAGCACCAACATCGATACCTCGTGTTGGTTCATCCAGAATAACGACTTTCGGATCTTTGGCCAGCCATTTGGCGAGAATGACTTTTTGTTGATTGCCACCGGACATCTCATTGGCTTTTTGATGAACCTGACCTTTCACGCCAAACCGGGTGATGGTTGTATGAGCAAATTTCCTCACGCTACCCAAGCTAAGAAATCCAAACTTTTTTATTTCGGGTAGATTTGCGTAACCAATGTTATTGGCGATGGTGTGATCAAGAATCAGACCCTGCAGTTTTCGATCTTCAGGCACCATCACAACACCATTTCTTATGGAATCCTGTGGCGATTTAGGCGTAATGTCTTGGCCAAATAAATTTACTTGCCCTTCTCTGATAGGGTCGGCACCGGTTATCGCTCGAACCAACTCTGTCCTACCGGCACCAACAAGACCTGCAATACCAAATATCTCGCCTTTATTAACCCGGAAACTGATATTGCTATATGCACCATTTGGCGATGACAGATTCGAAACTTCAAAACCTGATTCGTCTATGGGCGCTGGAATGGCGGGGAACATTCTATCCAGGCTGCGTCCAACCATGCTTTCAACAATGGTTCGTACCGGTACATCACCGCTATCGAACTCTTGTACTTTGTCCCCGTCGCGCATTACAACGATGCGGTCGGAAATTTTTCGAATTTCGTCCAGTCGGTGCGAAATGTATATCAGCCCAACGCCATCGGATTTTAATCTTTCGATCTGCTTAAATAATAACTCTGTTTCCGCACCGCCCAAAGCAGCGGTTGGTTCGTCAAGAATTAACAGTTTTGCATTAAGCGCGAGGGCTTTGGCTATTTCTATGAGTTGTTGATTGGCGGTAGAAAGCCCACGAACCAGTCTCGCTGGTGAAACATCCAAACCCAAGCGCTCAAGCTGCTCGTGTGCCTGTTGTTCCATATACTTGCGGCGAACACATCCATAACGTTTAGGCCAGCGACCAACAAACACATTTTCAGCAATAGACAAGTGTTCAAGAAGTTGCAATTCCTGATGGATAAGCCCAACACCAGTATCAATAGCGGCTCTCGGATTAGATGGAGCATAAGCCTGCCCCATCCAAGTCATATCCCCTGAGCTTGGCGACAGAGTACCGGCAATCACATTCGATACTGTTGATTTGCCAGCACCGTTCTCTCCAAGCAACGCCACCACCTCCCCGGCATAGATATCAAGATCGATTCCGTGCAAAACTTCAGTAGGACCGAAACTCTTGCGTATCTGATGCAGAGAAAGTAGTGGTTGCCCGTCAGTTGTCACCTTAGCAATGACTCCTTAGCACTGAACTCGTAAGCGCTATGGGTGATCATCAATGAACTTCTGAACATTCTCTTTTGTGGTTAGCTCAGCATCAATAATTTGCTCTTTTGGTATGGTTTCACCTGCTGCAACTTTGATTGCTGAATCAACTGCCAAACGACCCATTGTGCGCGTGCTTTGCGTTGCGGTTACATCGAATACGCCTTCCTTCAATGCCAACAACGCGCCAACATCCCCATCATAACCACCAACGAAAATACGATGCGGTGCACCCGATGCTGCTGCCGCCTTGGCAGCACCCATTGCTAAACCATCTGCCTGGCCAAATATAATATTGACGTTAGGATTAGCTTGTAACAGGTTTTGACTCAGTGCAAACCCTTCATCTTGCGACCAGCGCTCACTCCACTGTTGTCCAACTAACTTCACATCAGGATTCTCGTCAATGGCTTGCATACAACCTTTAGCACGATTCACTTCTGGCGTAACACCTTTTTGACCATGAATCATCAGCATCTCGCCCTTACCTTCAGCCAGACCAATCAAATGACTGCACACTTCGTAAGCTGATTTAATCCCTTCGCCTGCAATAAAGGTATCGCCTGGCTCTTCATCTGCGTTGCGATCAACGTTAATTACCGGTATTCCAGCAGCGCGGGCCAATCTGGTTGGTACAGTTGCCGCCGCCGCACCAGCCGGAATATAAATAAACGCATCTATATCTTGTGTCAGTAAATCCTGCACCTGACTGACCTGTGTAGCACTATCGTTGTTTGCGTTTACGGTGATAACTTCAATATCCAAACTGGCACCATACTCTTCAACAGACTCCTGAATCTGTATAAAATAATCCGCTGACAAATTCGGAACCGCAAGACCAATTTTTTTGACCTCAGCAGCATTAACCATCAATGACGCTGTCATTGTCGTCGCAAAAATTGCTCCGGCAATTAAACCCTTCGTGATTTTCATTGTTTCAAACTCCTCTTAGACTTCTGTAATCCCACTCTAATTACCGCTAAGTATTCATTGCAGCAAATCTGTGGGTCCTTGTTATCGACAAAAAGCCGAACTGCCTCTTTTAAAAACACACTCTTTTTTCTATCGTTATTCTTGCCTCTTATTATTATTTGTGGTTCTTGTTATTTTTCTTGGCCACCATTACTTCTTCTTTAATGCCTCAGCAGCAACCGCCATTGCAATGACAACACCGATAACAACTTGCTGTGTGAACGGTGAAACTCCTAATAAATTAAGTCCATTTCTTAGAACACCAATTATAAGCACGCCAATAGCTGTACCGGTTAAACCACCCGTACCGCCAGATAGACTGGTACCACCGATAACAACTGCCGCGATCGCATCAAGCTCGTATGTGAAGCCAGCACTGGGTTGTACTGAATCCAGGCGCGCGCCGAGCATTATGCCGGCGAGTCCTGCAAGTAATCCCGACACAACATAAACACCAACGGTGTGTAGCTTTACATTAATACCAGCCAGACGGGCTACTTCCTCGTTGCCACCAATGGCATACAAACTGCGCCCCCCAGATGAGAAACGAAGGTAGATCCAGCAGACTATAAACACAACAAACATGATGGCGACAGTGGTTGTTATATAACCGCCGTGCCGAATGAGCGCCATGAGGTTGAACCAGATCGGAAAACTGATTATTTGATGACCATCGGTCACCATGTTGGCCAGTCCGCGCGCAGCAGACATCATCGCAAGCGTTGCGATAAAAGCCGGTACTCTAAAAAAGGCGATAAGCGTTCCTGAAACACCACCAGCCAGTCCGGCAACCGTTAAACCAAGTGTGATTGCCAGCCACATAGGTAAGCCGGCCTCTTTGGCAAGATGCCCCATAACCATTATGCACAGCGCCAGAATGGAGCCAACGGCAAGATCAATACCACCGATCAATATGACGAATGTCATACCGATGGACAATATCCCCAAAACCGTAATCTGATCGAGGATATTTAAAAAATTTCTAACCGTAAAAAACGTATCGGTGGCCAAACTCAAATACACAACCAGCAATAACAATCCAAGCAGCGGACCCGTTGTACCTGAGAAAAGTCCCCATAGGCGAGCTGTACTTTTGGTCACATCTGACGCCATCAGTCATGTATTCCTTAATTGCCACTTCAATCAAACAACAACCGGTACATCGAAAGCTATTACACCCTCGATAATCGCTTGTGAATAAATATTCTACGCCTAATTTAATTACAACGATTAATCGTGTCAATGGGTCTGTGAGTACAACATGACCTTTACACTGGAAAATTGCGATTGACAGAGCCATGATGTGCATGAAATTATAAGGCTGTATATTTATTCACCTCGAGAACACAGCCTTGGAAGTTGCAGAGCTTGAAGCCACGGCCCGCCAGATTCGAATTGCTGATCTTAAAACGGTCTTCGCAGCGGGTGCTGGGCATATTGGTGGCGAATTGTCGGCCATCGATATTCTGACCACCCTGTACTTCCATACACTACGAGTCGACCCTTCTGAACCTGAACTGCCCACTCGAGACCGATTTATCCTGAGCAAAGGGCACACAGCATGTGCGCTCTATACAACCCTTGCCTTCCGTGGGTTTATTGATAAAACCGATCTAAGTACCTTTCTACAGCCTCATTCTGCATTGAACGGCCATCCCAATCGAATGAAAGTGCCAGGCGTCGAAACCAACACAGGCGCACTGGGCCATGGTCTACCTATCGGTGTTGGTATGGCAAAGGCGGCTAAATTATCTAATCAGGACTGGCGTGTGTTTGTATTGTGCGGCGATGGAGAACTTCAGGAAGGAAGCAATTGGGAAGCTGCCATGGCTGCTGCGCAATTTAAATTGGATAACCTGGTTTTAATTGTTGATCATAACGGACTACAACAAGGTGCAAGCGTGGCTGAAACCAATGACCTTGCACCACTGGCAGAGAAATTTTCAGCGTTTGGTTGGGCAACGGCCACCGTGGATGGCCACAACATTTCGCAATTACGTGATGAGCTGGACAGCCAATCTGTTACACAAAACCAACCCAAATGTGTTGTCGCAAACACCCAAAAGGGACGCGGAATTTCATTCATGCAAGACCGAGCTGAATGGCACCATAAAGTACCAAACCAGGAACAGTTTGAGCAGGCGCTTCAAGAACTGCAGGTGACAACTTAATGCGTGCGACCGAACAACT
>CALIMV010000018.1 GCA_938045275.1 uncultured Granulosicoccaceae bacterium | reverse complement strand
AACGCCTAGAAACACCCATTGAATTCTTACACCTGTCGCGGATAGCATGTCACGATCATCCACTCCGGCTCTGATGAGCATTCCAATTCGAGTGCGATTTAAAACCAGCCACATTAGTACGCCAACAGCTACTGAAGCTGCGAATATGGCGAGTCTGACCATCGGGTATTTTAGAAAGATAAGTTCGCCTGAAGAGCGCTTAACACCGGTTACAAAAAACGTTTGCACCGGACCTGACAACCAATCAGGAGGGCTAATGTTGAAGAAGTCTCCACCAAAAGACCACAGCATTAGATCGGCAAACACTATGGATAGTCCGATCGTAACGAGTGTTTGCCGCAAATCCTGACCTTCCATACGGCGAAAAACAAACACTTGCATTAAAGCCCCGATAAATCCAACGGCAATAAAAGCAATCGGAAACGCTAACAGCCAGTAGCCGCTCCAGGATGCTGCAAAGTAACCCACGTAACCACCAAATAAATACAGTGACCCGTGCGCTAAATTCACATTGCGCATTAATCCAAAAATCAGGGTAAACCCACTAGCGACGAGAAAATACAATCCTCCTAACGTAATGCCGTTGAATAACGCATTCAGGAAAATCTTTTTCTTGCCAATGAGATCAATTAACCAGGCGGGCCACAACGCAAACACCATCCAAAGCAAAACGATGGCTATAAATCCCAGGATGGTTGCCCACCAAGGGTGGTCCGTTGCGAATTTACGCACGCCTACCCCTCCTCTCTGTGGATGTGAAACCGCACAGATTCAAACAGTTAGAATCATTAACCCATTTGTGAATAATCGAATTCAGATTGCTTCCCTACTCGCACCCCTACTTCAGAAAAGCTATGCGGGAGCGCACTTCTGTTACAAAAACAGCTAATGGAGAAACAATAAACTTATTAGTGGGAGCAGACTGTACCCGACAGTATGCTAAATTCTCACTGAATCGGAAAATAACCAGACGGGTTGTCTGCTACTCGACGATATTCCGATGGTGCTATACCGACGTTCGAGGAGAAAAATCGCGTAAAAGCCGCTTGGGAAGAATAACCTAAGTCGTAGGCAATGCTGGTCACGGTTTTTTCGGTATTAACCAATTCATCTATTGCTCGTTCGGAGCGCAGAGTATTCAAATAAACGTTGGGTGTTACACCAAGCTGTTTTTTGAATAGTTTGAAAAAATGCGGTCTGGAAAGGCCTACGGAGCGGGCCACCGCCTCCATTTCAACTTCTGCAGAAATACATTGCTGCATCATTCGTAATGAACGGCGAATTCTATAGTCACTGAACTTGGAGCATTTGTTTTGAAGTAAACCAGGAGTACTGACGCTTTGCCATGTTTGCTCGTAACATAACTTGGACAGCGAAAACAGCAATGTATCAATGTCGTCCATGTTGTGCCCGTTCAACAACAAAGACACAAAACGTCGCACCACAGCGTTGACTGGTTGCGTTCTTACAACAACAGAGCTGCCGAACCGAAGGGTAAACTCGGCGGATTGACTGTTTTCAAGAAACCAGATTGGCTTGATATAAAGTACCAGTACCACACTGGGTTCGGCGTCTAGAACATCGAAGCTATGCGGTTCTAAAGGACTTACAGCCGCCGCGTGTTGAAGGTCAACTGTTTGTCGTTTGTAGTTAACCTCTACTTCACTCAGACTGCCTTCTATGTGAAATATTAGGTGGCCTTCACGATGTGCGTGCGTAATCAGCGATTTATCAAGCTGGTATAACGCAGCTCTCCCAAACGCACCATGGCAAACGGATATAGCCGTGCTCATTGTCCCTCTCAGTCAGTTTTGACGATGACAAGCAACCTGGAACTCACTTTATCAATTTTTCGCTCTTGGTAACATCTGTTCTTCCTGTGTGGATAGAATGCCCCTCGCTGGTTCTAAATTGCAATACAAAAATTCAAATAAAAAGACTTAAAGTTACGAAGTTGCGACTCTGTTTAACTAATACATAAAGGCCATATAGCTTGATTCAGGCATAGGCGGAACGTCGAAGCTTGACCCTTTGAAGCATGTGGCCAAGTTGTTCCGCTGAAGGTGCTATGGTTTTGCTGGTGGCAAATTCTTCTGATGCTCCGGCTATCTGATGAGCATCGAAACCAAGCTTGGAAAGTGAATCTGGTAGTGGCAATTTTTCCATGATCGCTGATAGCCAGTCTCGCAAACTGGTTCCATCTGGAACACCAAGAGCGTTACAAGCTTCTTTGTAACGCTTATGCGTCCACGAACGTTCCAGTAATTCGACTTCAACTAAAATTAACAAACGCATTAACGCACCTTTGTTAACCGGTCGTGGAGAATCTCTGAGTAAGATTTCACATAAATCGTGCGAAATGCCGGTTTCCTTTTGCATTGCCAATGTCCCATTCAGGCTGGCAGCCATTAGTTCCCGACGCATTTCAAGGCTATCCTCGCTAACCAATTTATCCAGATTACGCAAGATTCTGTTAACCCCCTCCAGTGCAATACCATCAGCAGGCGGATTATAACCGTCGGATAAATGCGCACTTAAACATCGGGCAAGCGTATCGGCTATTGCCGCACTGGTACGCTCAACCGACTCACCCATTATCAACGTCGGGTCGATAATGACGGTCGTTGGTTGAATACCAATTCCGAAGCGAGTTTTCCGCGTAGTGTCGTTGCGACTCATTGACATCGTTGGTACACCGTCGACACCTGGGATGGCGAATAACTTTGGATCAGCAGATACAGATGCATTGAACTCTTGCGAGTGGGTGTTGAGTGCCCTGCAACTGGCATCTGCAATAGACAAGGTGAACGATGTGCCGAACGCTATAACAACATCAGCGGAAGCTTCTCGTACGTGTTGGCGTAACGCTGATATTGCCAGTTTTAAATTAAGATTTACTGGTATTTCGTACGAACTGAATTTGCACCAGAAAGGTAAACCGGCAACAACACGTTCAGAAAACTCATTGCTCACGGCAGACTGCTCTGTGACGAGTAGTGGTCGAGAGAGTTGGTTCAGCTCCAATTCTGAACTCAGTGCAACCTCTAGCACTCCGTCAGCAAAATGGACTCTCGATAAGTAGGTTATTAGGGTCATATCGAGTGAGTGTTAGGCACCTTGGTATAATTAAACTACCCGGACACCTTCGTGGTGTCCGGGTAGTACGTTATGGTTTCAATAGCTCGCTTTACATTCGGGTGACTCTCTGCTTGGTAAACCGATTTCAGCAAAGGCTTCCGCCGAAATGCCAAGAGTTTGATTAACACCTTCCTTCATAGAAACAAGCTTGGTAGCCAGCGTGCCGTCATCCAGCTCGACAACCTCGGATACAAAGTTGGTTCCAATGGCTTGACGGTTTTCGTCGAGAGTGATTTTACCGTTTGGTGCATCGAGCTCCAGACTGGACAGGCAAGACCTTAGTCCAGCATGACCATCGCTTAGATCGCCACCGATTTTATCCATGCATTGAGAAACCGCATGTGTCGCATTGTAGTATCCAGTAGCTAACAGTGAAGGACTGGGGAAACGCTCTTCAGGTGGAAAAGTGTCTTGGTAAGATTTTACATAGGCTTGCCATTTTGGGTCGTCCCAGGTATCTGCTTGCGGTCCGGCAGCGGGTGTACCAATCAGTGCGTCTTTGGCACTGCCTTTGGAATTGAGAACGGTGCCGTCAACCATGATGGTGCCACCGATAAGCTGTGCATCACCGCCTGCTTGCTGGTATTGGTTGAGAAAGTTAACTGCATCGCCGCCACCTAAGCCAAGATAGATCGCATCCACATCGTCTGGTAGTGCAGCAATAATGGAACCAAAATCTTTGGTACCAAGAGGCACCCATAATCGCTCAGTTACTTCACCGCCAGCTGCACAGAATTCGGTTACCAGTCCAAACACTTGTGTATAGACAAATGAATAATCTTCACCGATTGTCGCAATGCTACGGTAGCCTTTTTCATTATAAATGTAGTCTCCCAAACCAGCCGACCATTGTGCACCGTCCATGTTAAATCTGAAAAAGTTTTCAGACGGTTCAACGTAAGTAGTTTCCTGCGCTCCTGAAATACCGTTTAAGAAAGTGACGTCTGGTTGTGTTTTTGAATAATCTCGAATGGCGATACCTTCAGAGCCTGAAAGCGGTCCAATAACGATATCAACACCATCTTGTTCAACTATCTTGCGTGCTGCTCGAACCGCACTGTCAGGACTTGCGTCGGTCGGCCCGATAACAAGCTCAACTTCCCGACCGCCGATCTTGTTATCGATTTCGGCTAACGCTGTTTTCAAGCCCCTGACACCATCTTCCCCTAGTGCCGTATAGGTGCCCTCGAGGGTTGCCAGCACACCGATTTTTAGCGGATCGGCCCCCATCGACGGGGTGCTTAGCCCCATACCAACCGCAAGTAATGTTCCTACGGCGACTAAATTTTTCTTCATGAACTTTCTCCTGTTAGCTCCAAGTGGGTTATGAGCCCAACTACTAGAGTGCCAAGAGACAACGACCTACGACCATCCCCTGAAGTTACCAACCATATCTGTCGGTCTTTTTAATCACGTTTAGATTTCCGCCGATAGTTTTAATGCAGTGCATCTGTTGCGACCATTTGGCACGGCCAGGCTAGATTATGGCTTACCAGGAACCATGCATCTCTGCGTTGCGATAAAAAGAACGGCGGTAAGTTCCCGCTGAATTGGCGAGACTAAAAGGTATGTCGATTGTTTTCTGTAAAGAGTAAGCCGTGTTAGCTCAAAAATAGTGCTTGTATGATCAACGCTACTAAAAGTAGTCTTTCACAACTAAGTTATGCGAACAAGCGCGCCTAATCCCGCCGCGTGATGTTCAAGTGCGTGACAATGAAACAACCAATTTCCCGGATTGTCTGCTACAAAGGCAAGTTCCACCGTTTGATTTGGCATTACTAAAGGACTATCAACCCAGTTTTGTTCCGATAACGCATTCCCGTCTATAGAGAGCAGTTTCATATGATGGCCGTGTAAATGCATGGGATGAGGAAATGCTGTCTCGTTGCGGATGGTAAGTCGAACCGAGTTGCCGACCTTTGTGTCTATTAACGGTGGCATGTCGAGCTTGTTGCCAACAACGTCGTTAATTGCCCAAACGTACCCTTGTTGTGCAATTTCACGCAACCCCATCCATTCGCCGTCAAGTTGCGCGCGTCGAAGGCCACCCATTGCACCGCCTGCAATCGTTATGTCGTAATTTTTGGCATTCGAGATTTCTGGTTCAGGTATGGTGGATGGAGCAAGTGCAATCGAGTCTGTCAGTGAACTTTCTCTTAGTGGCACTTTATCGTAAACAAATTTGGTTAAATGAAAAGACTCCCGATAAAAGCTATCGACCACAGGTGCAATGGAGCCAGGCTCACCCGTCATATCGAGTATCAGATCTACACGTCCGGCAGCACCAATAGTAATCGGTTTATTTGTTGTGTAGGGTTTGATAGCTTGTCCGTCGATAGCGATTACGGATGCGTTTAGGTCGCCGAAAGATAATGAAAAATTTCGAGCATTGGATGCATTGATCAGTCGCAATCGAATTCGTTCACCTGTTCTTACTTTAACGATATCACGAAAGCGGCCATTAACAGTTGGTACGTTACCGATGCGGCCTGCATGCGATCGATCATGCCCAGAGCCAAAGTCATCGCTAATGGACGCATTGTCTAGCAATCGCCAGTCATCAATCATCCAGATTAGGTCCCTGTCTACCACGGGTGGATCAGCCTCGTCTATGATTAAAGGGCCATACAGTCCACGACCTATTTGCTCGTACGCATTTACATGAGAGTGATACCAGTAGGTGCCAGAATCTGGTGGGGTAAACTGATAGAGAAATGAATTACCGGGATTGATAGGTGGTTGGGTTAACCCTGCAACACCATCCATAGCGTTGGGTAAGCGTATGCCATGCCAATGGACAGCAGTTGGAACCTCAAGTGCGTTGTGTATTTCGGCGTTTATGGTTTCACCAAGGCTTACGCGAATTGGCGTACCAGGTACTTGCCCATTGAATCCCCATACTTTGGTGGCAGGAAAATCTGGCCCCACCAGGTTTACTTCGCCCTTTTTAGTCGTGATGCTGAATGATTTTGTCGAGGTTGTATCGGCATTTACGCCTGCTATCAAGCCCGAGCAAATACTCATGCCGCTCAATTGAAGAAATAATCGCCTTCTCATAGTCTAACCCTTCACCAGCATTGTCAGCATATTGTAGTGTAGTGTGGCAGATAACGGCGCATTATAGTCCCGATAGCGCTAAATCCAGCCCACTTTCGACTTTAAAGCAATTTCCTGAGAGAATAGTTATTTGTCCATTCAGTGCTTACGCTATAAAGGAAAATGCATGAAACTAAAGAACAAGTTGTTAGTGCTTGTGTTGATGTTCGTACTGCCAAACACCATAAAGGCAGCTGAAAATCTGACTGGCGAGACTGGCTCTCCCGGTGGGTCAATACATTTATCAATGGCACATCTAGCTGAGGTCGCCGCTGCAAACGACATCGCTAATATCCAGATCGCTGCAGGGCAAACGTTAACAAACTCTATCCAAAATGTGGCTGAAGGCAAAACCGATATCGCCGGAACACCTTATATTTTACCTTTTCTGCTTGCCAAAGCTCGGGGGCCTTACGCTGGGCTCGGTGAGGAAAAAGGTGCGGAGCTGGCCGCCAACTTACGCGCACTTTATCCACTAACGCTTGGTGTATTTGCACTCTATGCTTATGACTCGAAAAACCTTAACGGCTGGGATGATCTCGAAGGTCGTACTATTTATAACGGCCCACCGCGAGGTGCAGCGCTTACCAATGCACGTTCCATTATTCAGTTAACGACCGGCTTACAGGAAGGCGACGGGTATAAAGGTATACAGGTCAATTGGGGTCAAGCGGTTAAGACCATCTCTGATGGTTCTGCCGATGCGATTGTACTACCGATACTGTTTCCCGATAGCCGCATCACACAAGCACTGGCTTCAGGCAATATAACTGTTTGGTCTATCCCGAAGGAAAAGTGGGAGTCTGAAGGGTTTCAAAAATACCTTAAAGCGCCAGGCAGTGGTCCTTTCAATCTGGACATCGCAGAGGCCGCTATGGGTAAAGGTGTTACGATTAAATCGGAAGACGGTATATTTCGAGGACTTGCAACGGTAGGCGGCGATATTGTTAACAAGGATATGTCTTTTGATCTTGCCAAAGCACTAACCAAAGCACATATCGACTCGTTAGATCAACTTAAGAAAAAAGCGCCTTTTGCACGTTTCGCCGGTTACGGAGAAGTTGATGTAGCTAAATCTGGTATGTGCGGAGCAAACACGCTCAAATACCATGCCGGCGCTGTTGCCGCTTGGGAAGAAGCTGGGTATACGATAGATGATTGTGCTAAGCCGTAATTTTGTCACGCATTAGGCAATAGTGAAAATCGCGATTGTGGTCTGTACTAACAGTGCTGGCAAGTACTGGTAAACAATCGCGATTTTCGATGCACCAATCTCAAATTAATAACGAAAAAGTGCGTATTTAATCAAATCAGTCGCGCTTTATCGATTTTTCAAAATACGGTACTGGTGCAATCTTTGCGCGAATTTCCGCCAGCTCGTGGTTCTCGACAGTGCGTCGACGAGAGTCTGGTTCACCCCACATCAGTACTACTTCTTGCCCCATCTCAACTTTTTCGTTATCGATTAAGGCT
>CALIMV010000017.1 GCA_938045275.1 uncultured Granulosicoccaceae bacterium | reverse complement strand
TTGTAAGGCCCGCCCTCATACCCGCGCTTGTAAGACCCGCCCTCATACCCGCGCTTGTAAGACCCGCCCTCATACCCGCGCTTGTAAGACCCGCCCTCATACCCGCCCTAGGGCAAAGCCTTTGGCTATGTATTTACGGACAAACCAGATAACAACAGCACCGGGCACAATGGTCAGTGCACCTGCAGCAGCAAGTAAACCGAGTTCGTAACCCGATGTGGAGGCCGTTTTAGTCATGATCGCCACAATAGGCTTCGCTGAGACTGAAGTTAAGTTCTTGGCCAACAACATTTCAACCCAACTAAACATAAAACAGAAGAATGCCGTAACGCCAATGCCTGCAGCTATTAACGGCATAAATATTTTCACAAAAAAGTGTGGAAACGAATAGCCATCGATGTATGCGGTTTCGTCTACCTCTCGCGGTACACCAGACATAAAACCTTCAAGAATCCACACAGCCAGCGGCACATTAAACAGGCAGTGGGCCAGCGCTACCGCTAAAGGAGTATCAAAAAGATTCATAGCCGAGTACAACTCAACAAACGGCAAAACAAATACAGCCGGAGGCGCCATTCGATTAGACAACAACCAGAAGAACAGGTGCTTATCACCCATAAACCGATAACGCGAAAAAGCGTAAGCTGCCGGCAATGCAAATGAGACCGAGATGACGGTATTCATCAATACATAGGTTATCGAATTAATGTACCCGTTGTACCAACTAGGATCAGTAAAAATGGTCTTGTAACTGTCGAGTGTGAAATTTTGCGGATACCAACTAAAACCACCTAAAATTTCATTAGTGGTTTTGAAACTCATGTTCAACAACCAGTAAATTGGCAGGATAAGAAACAGAATGTAGACAAATACCACAAGTATTTTGGTCATCTTCATGTATCTTCCTCCCCACGCATCATTAGCGTGTAAAACACCCAGCACACTAATAAGGTCATTAAGAAATACAAGATACTCATTGAAGCGGCAATACCAAGATTAAATTCGCCAATTGCAGCTTTCACCAAATCAATAGACAAGAAGGTGGTTGAATTACCGGGCCCGCCTCCTGTAAGCACAAACGGTTCGGTGTAGATCATGAACGAATCCATAAAGCGCAATAGTAGAGCGATAATCAAAACACGTTTCATTTTGGGTAATTGTATATAACGAAACACCGCGAAACGACTCGCTCCGTCAATCTTCGCTGCCTGATAATAAGCATCAGGGATTGAAGACAATCCCGCATAGGCGAGAAGCACTACCAGCGATGTCCAGTGCCATACATCCATAAGAATGACAGTAAACCAGGCGGCCAATGGTTGCTGTGTATAGTTATAGTCAAACCCGAGCCAGTTAAGACCAAAGCCCAATAACCCGATATCCGGAAGGGCAAAGATATTCCACATTGCGCCAACAACATTCCACGGTATTAGTAATGGCAAGGCCATTAAAACCAGACAGACTGATACCCAGGGTCCGGTTCTGGGCATCGCCAGAGCTACAGCTACACCCAGTGGAATCTCTATAATCAAGATGATTGCGGTATACAATAACTGTCTGCCTAACGCACCATGAAATCGCGGTGAAGCCAGCACTTCCTGATACCACTTCGTTCCTTCAAAGAAAAACACGCCGGGGCTAAACGTATCTTGTACAGAGTAGTTGACTACGGTCATCAATGGGATAATCGCGTTAAACGCCACCACCAATAGTACCGGTAATACTAGAAACCAAGCCTTTTGATTAACAGTCTTGGCTACCATTAAAACGTACCTTCAAGATTTACCGCACTGCCTTCCAGGCGATGCTTGTTCGCGTATACGCCGCTACGAATTGGGTCGCACACAATGCCGATGTTAGACGTGGGTATTTCATGACCCTCTTCCAATATAATATTGAGCGCATGACCGGCTAAACGTACTTTGGCAATTCTGTGACGCCCTACGTCATCAACACTGTCCATTGTAACCGGCACACCATTTTCATCTTGCCTGGCAAATCGGACAAACTCTGGGCGAACTCCCAACTCCAATGTCGCATTGGCTGGCGGTTCGTAATTAAAACCCAACGGTATACGCAAACCATCGACAAACGCAGCGCTGCCCTCCACTTCGCACGGCAAAATGTTCATACCTGGTGAGCCAATGAAGTAACCAACAAAAGTATGGCTGGGTCGTTCAAAAAGTTCTTCCGGGGTGCCTATTTGAACTACTTCCCCCTCGTACATCACCACCACTTTGTCTGCAAATGTGAGTGCTTCAGTTTGATCATGCGTGACATAGATCATGGTGTGGCCAAGACGTTGATGCAGTTCTTTGAGTTTAGTTCGCAGCTGCCATTTCATGTGCGGATCAATAACTGTCAATGGTTCGTCAAACAAAATGGCGTTCACATCGTATCGAACCAAACCTCGTCCCAGTGATATTTTTTGCTTTTCATCGGCTGTAAGACCACGCGCTCGTTGATCAGCTTTCGATGAAAGTTCAAGCGTTTCAAGCATGTCAGCAACACGCCTTTTTATCTCTGACTCGTCGACACCTCGATTAGCCAATGGGAAAGCAAGATTTTGAGACACAGTCATGGTGTCGTAAATAACCGGAAATTGAAACACCTGAGCAATATTTCTTTGTTCCGGTGTTCGGTCAGTCACATCGACATCATCAAATTGTATTCGACCACGCGATGGTACAAGCAAACCAGAAATAATATTAAGCAAGGTTGTTTTGCCACAACCTGACGGTCCCAACAGCGCGTACGCGCCACCATCATCCCACATGTAGTCCATGCTTTTAAGCGCAAAGTCAGACTCTGAAGATGGGTTAGGTAGGTAAGAATGCGCTAGTTGATCAAGTTGAATTTTAGCCATCGCACCCTACCCTTTTGCGTTAGACTCTGGTGCGTGCACCAGAGACTCGTTGCTATCAAACAGAAATATACTCAATGGGTCTAGGTACAAAGTAATTTGCTCTCCTGGTGTTACTCGATGCACACCATGAGTCAGCACTACCCAGCGCTGTCCACCGGTTTTTACGTGTACATAAGTTTCAGAACCGGTTATTTCGCTCGTGCCTACTTCCGCCTGTATCGGTATGTTGTGCTTGTCTGATGCCGATAAAGACAAGTGATGAGGTCTGATTGCGCCGGTATACTGACCATCATTGAGCGATGTCGCTTTATCCGCAACGTTCAGGCTTACATCCCCAAACCGTAGATTTGAGCCGGATTTAGTTAACAAGACAGTATTGAATGGTGGGTCTGCAAATGTCTGCGCAGTAATCAGGCTTGCCGGGCGATTATAAACTTCGATGGTAGAACCAAATTGGGTCACCCGGCCTTCGGACAACGTTGCCGTGTGTCCGCCAAGTAGCAAGGCCTCATGCGGTTCGGTAGTAGCGTAGACCAGCACAGCCCCGGTTTGAGCAAATATTTTTGGCAACTCCACTCGCAGTTCTTCTCGGAGTTTATAGTCGAGGTTACCGAGCGGTTCGTCGAGCAAAACTAACTCAGCTCGTTTTACTAAAGCCCGCGCGATGGCTGTTCGTTGCTGTTGTCCTCCTGATAATTGCAGGGGCGTTCTATCAAGAAATTCAGTTAATCTTAGGAGTTCAGCGGCTTCACGGACCCTTAGATCCAGGTTTTTTTTATCCACTCCAGACAAACGCATTGGTGATGCGATGTTGTCGTAAACTGTAAACCCAGGATAGTTTATGAATTGCTGATAAACCATAGCAATATTGCGCTGCCTGACAGGCACACCAAGCACGCTTTTTCCGTCAACCAGAATATCGCCAGCAGTAGGTCTGTCCAGCCCAGCCATTAACCGCATTAACGATGTTTTACCCGCCAAGGTGGGGCCGAGTAACACATTGAGCGAACCGGGTCCAAAGTGCACAGATACATCATTTATGTGCAGCTCTTTTCCGACACGTTTGCTAACGCCAACAAGCTCAAGCATCGAAACTCGCCCGGCGTGTCAACACAATCAAACAGTTAGTGCCCAGCAAATTATTGATGCGTACCAAAACTTGTATCTATCCTTTCAATTGACCCGACAAACACTAATAATTACCATATCCAAAGTCAATAAAATTGGGAACCACATACCGAATTCTTTCATGGGAATTTTAAAATGTGCGACACATGGACTCACTAACCACTGAACCTCGCGTTTTGGCTACGTGTTAAAAGCACTTTATAACCAACCAGCTCAGGCGCTCACGATTATAGTAAGACACTCATCATTGTACAAACCAATGGATTAATCACAATTGGTAGTGAAAATTGAACCACACCGTTTATCGCGAGCCGCATGTGCTACGAACCAGACTTCCAACCCCGCAATCCACAATGACTCGATGAACGCACGATTTACCTCCAAAGACAACATCAGCCAGGTAGGAACCCGGATACAAGTTTGGGGAAACAGTTGTTCTGGCAAAAGCACGTTAGCGGCGAACATCGCCGAAGCGCTGGATCTACCCGTCGTGGAGTTGGATGCGTTGAATTGGGAAACAGGATGGGTGTCAGTAAGAGAAACTGATCCGGATGAATTTATCACTAGAGTCACGCAAGCATGCAATGGTGATCGATGGGTTGTCGCCGGCTCTTATAGTCACACTTCAACAAACTACATATGGCCCCATGTACAGTCGGTTATTTGGCTGGACTTACCTCGATCGTTATTGCTTCTTAGGGCGCTTCGACGCTGCTGGAAACGTGCCAGAACCAAACAGCTATTGTGGGGAAAAGTCAGGGAGCGTTTCCTCCCTCAATTTATGATTTGGCGACGAGAAGAGTCTCTGTTTTGGTGGATTTGGACACAACATACGCGTAAGCGAAATGAGCTTCTGTCTTATACGCTGGAGCCACGCTTCGCGCACATTCAGTTTTACAAATTCACATCGTCCAAGGAAGCCGATGCCTGGTTAGCGTCAGTACAAA
>CALIMV010000016.1 GCA_938045275.1 uncultured Granulosicoccaceae bacterium | reverse complement strand
TTGCCAATGGTGTCGACGACATAACAAAGTTCATCGCTCCATAGCCAAGCATTTGGCATGTTACCGCAACAATAAATATAGGTTGAAAGACTAATTCGCTTAATGGACGTACGGCGAAATTGCCTTCAACTACATGCGTATTGAGCACCGGTAAATCGGCAAAGGCGATAGTGCACATCGACAATAGGTACACACCCAGTAGCACGACAAACGGACCGGCAAACCTGTGCGCGTCGAACATGCCACTACTCCAGCTGGCAAGGTTCGGTCCTATGAAGGCTGCAATAACGCCACCTGCCATAACCAACGAAATCGACAAACTTTTGTTTGACGGATTAACTACTTCTGCAGCGGTAAAGCGATAGTAGTTTGCAAAACCGGCGAATACGCCGAAGCACACTGTAGCGACACAAAAGGCGTAAAAGTTATTGTTCAGGATTGACCAGAGCGCAATACTTGCGCCGATAACGCCGATCACACCGGCAAGCAGGAAACCAATTTTACGGCCGAACTTCCCCATTATGAGTGAGGCCGGCACACTGGTACACATGATAGCGAAGAACTGTAAGGCCAGAGGCAGTGTAGAAAGTCGTTTGTCTGGTGCCAACTCGAATCCGATTAAGGCCGATATAGTGATCAGCATCGATGCACCTACATACATGTACGCGTTGCACAAAGACAATAAGTACACTGTGTACGGCATTCTTTCAGGACCAGTTGTCATGAGAATAAATGTTTTGGATTCGGCTTGTGATTCGGCTAAGAGGGCGTCGGTGCGCGAAGTATCTTAATTTTTACTGCGAGTATGTTTAGTACTGCGAGCCGCTTTTCGTGCCGCTTTCTTTTCTTCTTTTTTTAACTCTTTTTCTGCGCGAATGATTTCGACATCGGAGAGCTCTTTGAGCTTCATATCGGGGGTTTCCAGCGTCATTTCACCTAGTTTCCCGGCACGAAACTCTGTGAGCAGCAATCTTGCTGAGCGGTCGAAATCAACCAGGCCGCCAGCGCTGATACAACCGCGAAGCCGTCCAATGGATTCTAAGGTTCCGACACTGCTGTCCAACGGCAGATCAGCATTGTAGCGTTGTTTCAGCTGCTCTGGGTAGTGTACACAAAGATAGTCCAGTAGATGGGTAGCGACATCTGCGCTGTCCATAGCGGTATCACGAATGGCGCCGGTGGCAGCTAATCGAAAGCCGCTGTACGGGTTGTCTACATTTGGCCATAGAACGCCGGGAGTATCTCGCAGCACCCAGTGATCGGTTAGCACAATATGTTGTTGCCGCTTGGTGATTGCCGGCTCATTGCCGGTTTTTGCCACTGTTCGTCCAGCTAATAAGTTGATTAGCGTGGATTTGCCTACATTGGGTATTCCGACCACCATGACCACGTAGGGGTTAACACGCGATTGTGATGGTTTTACCATGGTTTTTATTAGTGGTTGAATGGCTTTGATGCTCGCTGGGTCCTGGGAGCTGATCTTGATCGATTTGGTGGTGCTGGACTCAAACGCATCGAGCCAGATTTTCGTTTGCGTATTGTCTGCCAGGTCGGATTTAGTTAGCACTTTCAAGCAGGGTTTGCGTCCGCGCAGTTGTTCGAGCATCGGATTTTCGCTGCTGAAGGGGATACGCGCGTCAAGTACTTCCACAATGACATCGGTGTCGGGCAACACCATGGCCATTTCTTTGCGGGCTTTGTGCATATGGCCTGGAAACCACTGAATTGCCATAGTTCTCTAACGTCCCTTTTTAGCCAGTATCACGCGATCGGATTCAATCACGATGCGTCTTTGTTTGTACAACGCACTCAATGCACGCTTATAGTTCTTTTTGCTCACCCCAAACGCGGCATAAATGTCGTCGGGTGCGCTTTTGTCGGTAATGAGTGACACGCCGTCGTGGGCCTTTATATATTCGATAATGTCATTGGTGAGGCTGGCCTTTAACTGATCATTGGTTGGTTGCAAAGCAAGGTCGATTCGGTGGTCTTGACGCAGCCGTTTTATATAACCTGTTGTGGTTTGACCCACTTTAATATCGCTGAATATTTCATCTTTATACAACAACCCAATTGCGCGATGCTCAATAACGGCTTTAAACCCGAGATCGGTGCGTTGATAAATGAGTATGGAGACTTTCTGCCAGGCTTCAAAGCCTTCATCGGTTTCACTGAGGTGTTTATCCAGTTGGCTGGTGGCCGCTAACCGGCCACTGTTGTCCAGATAAATTAACACGCATTCTTTGAGTCCTTCGTGTACCGGGCGGCGCTGCTCATTAAATGGCAGAAACAGATCTTTTGCGATGCCCCACTCAAGGAATGCTCCGTGCTCGGTTGTGGCGCGCACATTCAAGCACGCACATTCACCCAGCTGAGCCACCGGCATCTGTACGGTAGCGACAGGATTGGCCTGTGCATCTGAGTACACGAATACATGCAAGCTATCACCGGGAGTGGCTTGCGGTGCTTCATCAAAAGGCAGCGGGATCTCTTTGATATCCGAGCCAGTACCCGAGGTATCGAGCCAGAGGGTGTCTGGGTCGGCTCTCAAAACTGGAAGATCATGGCTGCAACCGATTATCATGTGTGCACATCAGGCGAAACTCAACGTACTATTGTAATCCCTAGCGAGTGCTCGTGCCTGCGCCGAGCGCTTGATGATATGTATATGATTGTTTTAATCCATCACGACGAACCTACTTTGTGACCAAAACTGTGACCGACTTGGCCGCCAGACAGATCATTCTTGCACCCATGGAAGGGGTGATTGACGCGCCAATGCGCGCGCGGCTGACCGGTATCGGTGGTTATTCGCGCTGTGTAACCGAATTTGTAAGAGTCACGGATGTGCTGCTTCCCGAGAGAGTATTTTTTCGCTTGTGCCCTGAACTTCTGGCTGATGGCTGCACACCTGTCGGCACACCCGTCTATGTACAACTACTGGGTAGTGATTCGCATGCGTTGGCTATTAATGCTCAGCGTGCCGTCCAACTCGGTGCACATGGCATCGATCTGAACTTTGGGTGCCCAGCAAAAACGGTCAATAACAGCATGGGTGGCTCCATTTTACTGCGTGAGCCGGCAACAGTATCCGCCCTGATTAAAGCCGTGCGAGATGCGGTGCCAAGCGAGATACCGGTAAGTGCAAAAATTCGTCTGGGCTATGAGGATAGTGAGTCGTTGGCGGAGATTGTCGATGGGGTACACGCTGCTGGCGCATCCGAATTGGCGATTCATGCACGCACTAAGTTTGATGGGTATAAACCACCGGCATATTGGGATAATGTACGCAGTGTGATGGATGATGAGCGGCGCACCAGTACCATCATCAATGGCGAAATATGGGATGTGCCCGACAGCCAGGATGCCATGCGCCGCAGCCATTGTGGGCACGTGATGTTAGGGCGTGGTGCCTTGTCAGCGCCCGATTTAGCTGAACGAATTCATCGCAATGACGTTGATGCTTTGCCTATGCCGTGGGAGCAACTTGTTGGTGAAGTACTCGATCAATTCCTGTGCAGTGATCGGCAAAGCGCGCGACACATAGGGAATCGTACCAAGCAGTGGTTGGCGTATTTAAAACGCACTTACCCGCAAGCCAACTTGTTATTTCAACGCATTCGCACTCTGCACGATACCGTGGGTATTGAAAAAGCTTTTGAGCGGCACATGCTCGAAGATCTAATGCCTAGCCATTGATCGGTGCTCCTACCATACAACCGATTTTCGGGTCTTTGCCAACTTTAAAAGAAGGGTTGTCTTTGGCAATACTGTTGATGGTTTTACTCATCTTTTTTAACCAATTGCTGGCATGTATTCGTTGATCGTAGTTCAGGGATTTTACAAATTCGAAACCAAACTCGCGCCAATTCACGCGGTTGGCTTGCCACTCCTCGTTGTGCGCATCTTCGAGTAAGCTCCACAACTTGTTCACTTGGGTTCTCATTTTTTGTTGGTAGTCAGGTGCTTGCTGATTACGGGCAATAACAAACAGCTCTTTTGCCCAAACATCCACCAATGCATAATACTGACGACGCAAGCTGACTTGCCGTGCCATGGCCTGAGTTAGCATCTGTTTTTGAGTTTTGTTGAAGTCCAAGCCAATCCTGCCTGCCCATTTCAAGACATTTTTTACCCGTCTTTCGCGACGTTCCTCAGGAGTATACTTAAGGTATCGAGCAAAATTTTTCTTACGCTCGTTGGCGAATCGCCTCTCGATGAAATTCACTTGTTCGTCGGTCAAGGTTTGCATTAAATCGTAGGAGAAATTAACTGGATGACATACCCGCACGTTGCGCGAATACAGCTCTGCGGTATCCAACCAGCTATTCACATCGTCAGCCATAGTGGCATTGCGCTCTCGAATGGATGCCTGAATGCTGTTCAGCAGCGCAGCGTACTTGGGTAGTTCTTCCTGACGGTGCCACACGTGGAAGGTGCCAACAGCCAGCTCAAATTGATCAATCTGAGTTTCATTCCACTTGGCCAACTTGTGAAACTCGCCGCGCATTTGATCGTCGAGCCGATTATAAAGTGGACCGATGACGACTTTGCTGTTGGTGCAGCCCAACACCATCAGTAATAGCAATAGCGACGCTGCGGCGCGTAAGCATGTTACTTTGTGGTGTTCAATTGCTATCATGGGCATCTGATTTTAGCGGCTAGCGAAGTCCATTTGTTAGTGTCAAAACGCACCAACTAGATGACAACGGAGAAACAATGTCTGAGACAAACAATCGGACCACCGATGAGCCTGCAGCAGGGCCGGGGAAGGTTATTACCTTTCACTACGATCTGTACGACGAATCGAGTGACAAAATAGAGACTTCAAACGCCGGTGAGCCGTTAGTTTTCTTGTATGGACAAAACTCGATATTAGCTTCGTTGCAGGAAGCATTCCTGAACAAGAAAGGTGGCGAAGATTTTTCTGTAACCATACCCGCTGGAAAGGCCTACGGACGTTATTACAATGATCGTAAGCAGCGTATTCCGATAAAGCAGATAGAGGGTGGAAAAAAGCAAAAGTTCCGCGTTGGCCAGATTATCAACCTGCAAGGCGAGCGAGGGGGCTCACCGGGCACAATTGTCAAAGTAGGTAAATTCAACCTCGATGTGGATGCAAACCATCCATTAGCGGGGAAAGATCTCACATTTGATGTGAAAATAGTGTCAGTGCGAGATGCCAATGAGGAAGAAATTGCACATGGGCACCCACATGGACCAGGTGGGCACCAGCATTAAGGTAAAATACAGCAATCATCAATTGGTTGCTTGTTAGCCATTGAGTTTTTTCTACTCGAATTGTGGACAACACCGTGAGGACGTACAGATGAAGCTAACCACTTTCAGACACGTATTATTATGCCTAGCCGCTTTGTTATTCATTGGCGGTTGCGCCGTTAATCCGGTTACCGGAAAAAAGGAACTGTTACTAGTCGGTGAAGACTGGGAACTCAATGTGGGTAAACAGAATTATTTACCGCTACGGCAATCGCAGGGTGGAGACTACACGGCAGACCCGCGCGTTGAAGAATACGTAAAACGCGTCGGTGCAAAGCTGGCTGCACACAGCGATCGCGATCTGCCATACGAGTTCAACGTTATTAACGATTCAACCCCTAATGCCTGGGCATTGCCCGGTGGCAAAATTTCCATTAACCGGGGGTTACTCTACGAGCTTAAAGACGAGGCCGAACTCAGTGCGGTGTTGGCACATGAAATTGTTCACTCAGCTGCCAAACACGGTGCACGAGGTCAGTCTCGTGGCGTGCTGCTACAGGGGGCCGTCATAGCCGCAACCGTTGCAGGCAGTCGCAAAGGCTATGGTCAGGCCGCACAGGCGGGTTCAGCCATAGCAGCGCAGTTGGCGAATCAAAAATACGGCCGCAATCAGGAACTCGAATCTGATCTGTACGGAATGCGCTACATGTCGGCAGCTGGGTACGACCCACAGGGCGCTGTGGATTTGCAGCAAACATTCGTCCGGCTCTCTGAAGGTCGCAAGTCAGATTTACTCAGTAATTTGTTTGCCAGTCACCCTCCATCACAGGAGCGTGTGAACAAGAATCGCGAAACAGCAAAAACGTTGCCTGCGGGTGGAGAGCGCGGTCGAGAGCGATACGAGCAAGTCATGGCGCGATTGAAAAAGACTGCTCCAGCCTATGAGAAGTTTGCTCAGGCGCAGAAACTGGCTAATGAGAAAAATTGGAAACAGGCTGTAGCGCTGGCCAAGGAAGCTTCAAGAATTGAGCCCAAAGAAGGGCACTTTCATTCGTTTCTGGGCGACGTTTCGATTGAAGCGAATAACTACAAGGCGGCGAAAACGTATTTCGACCGGGCTATAAATGCAAACCCGGAATTCTTTTACTACCACGTGCGTCGTGGTCAAGTGAATCAGAGAAACGGTGATACGCAGGCAGCTCGCACAGACTACGAAAACAGTATGAAGTTGTTGCCGGTGGCTGATGCACAGTATGGTCTGGGTATTATTGAAAGAGACTCTGGGAATGTGAATAAAGCCAAGCAATACCTGAGCGCAGCCTCACAAACCAAGGGCGAGATTGGCCAGAAAGCCACTGATGCATTATTGGCGCTTGATTTGGGCGACAACCCGGGGAATTACATCAGCATCAAACAAGGTTTATCGAAAAACGGCACGTTTGCGTTTCAGCTGATTAATAACACCTCACGACCGTTAACAGGGATTCAACTGGGTGTGAGCATGGGTGGGTCGAATACCACATCGAATGTTGATGGCGTGCTCGGGGCAGGTGAGACCAGGCTGATAGACACAGGGCGCAAAATGACCCGACAACAAGCGGACGGGGTTTCTATGAGGGTGCTGAACGCAACGGCACAGTAATAGCTAGCTAAATCAAATACGCCAGCTAAAAAAGAAAACGGTTATGCAGCACAATGTAGGCTCATGTTTGCGGTTAATGGCGTCCATTGCGCTGGGGTTTTCAGGGCTATTTAATTCAGCAATAGCCCATGCCGATATTGTCGAAGACCTGCTTGGTAATCAACTGCTTTGTTCGCTGGTGGAGCGTGAGCTTGCCAGCATGCCGGTCGAGCAGCTGTATCAGGTGAGCAATGGGCAGTGTGTATCAGTCGTACCCGATAATGACGCAGGTGCCTGGTTTGCTGATAATCAATGTACCGTGCCGGTCTCCTACAACGAAACAGAATTACAAAGTTATTGTGCAGCTGCGCAAAACCGTGCCGAGCTTGGCAATGGTTTAAACATCCTCACAGACTCATGGACGTTGAGCCCGGGCAACAGACTCGATCTTGGTGCGCGTGCTTTAGAAGGTGTCACGCAGCCGTATGTGCAACGTCTGGTTTATCGACAAGTGCAAACCTCGCGTGGCCGATGCGATTTAGAAATGCGCATCTACAAAAAACACCCAGCGTCTTCTGGGCAGCGTTCAATGGTCATGTTTCACGGTGGCAGTTGGACTAGCCGGTCATTTGGCAATTTGGGTTTGGAATTGGCGGTACCTCACTTTGTAGACAAGGGGTTCGTGGTGTATTCCCCGTTCTATCGATTGCTGGACAATACAGATTCCAGCGGTGCGTGTAACCAGGCGCAGTTTAACGAGATAGTTACTGATGCCAATGCTGCACTGGATTGGGTGCTTGACAATGCATCGCATTACGGTAGTGGTGGCTTGCCTGTCGTGTTTGGACAATCCGCTGGTGGGCATTTGGCATTGTCGTTGTCGGTTAATCGCCCCAGTTCGGTTAGTGGTGCCGTGCTGATGTATCCGCCAACCGATTTCACCGACTTCTTGCAGCGCGTTCAATCGAGTGCTTATACCAATCCTCAAGGTTTGTCTGTGCTTGAGCGCGTGGTTGGCACTTCGCCAGAGAGTGCATCGTTAAATTTACCGCTGGTGCTTGAAAACAGCTTTCCGGCGCGCATAGCAACCGAAGGTGGGGCGTGGCCACCCATGTTTATAGTGCAAGGGTCAGCGGATGAGCTGGTGGAGGCACGCCAATCGGTTCGTTTGTGCGATGCACTGGCAGGCAGAGAGCTTGGCTCAGTCAGTCAGGAAGTCGGTGATGCGTTTGAGCTTCGTGATGTTGTGAGTTGTGGCAATGACGCCAC
>CALIMV010000015.1 GCA_938045275.1 uncultured Granulosicoccaceae bacterium | reverse complement strand
AACGTTTGAAGCCGAACCGAATACCTCAACCTCTTCCGGCACCAACCAGTCACCAGAGATAAGTTCGAAGCGCAACTCCCGACCCTGAACACTCGGCACAACAGGAATCTCTGCAAATACATTTTCACCCGCAGGTGATGTCCAACCGGAGAAGACCTCGACACCATCGATCGTTATGCGCAGGTTACGGCTGTAGTCATCCTGATAGCGAATGTGCGAAACGTTGCTAACGACACCAAGATCAAGAGTGAAATACGCGTTAAGCGCATCACCGCTATTGGACCATCGCGAACTCGGATTTCCATCGACAATCGACGAGGCGTTCTGAGCGTTAACCGGTGTTGATGCTGCGATACCAGTGAGTTGGGTTTTGCCAGAGATGTTAATTGAACCCATCTCATACCAGCCATCCTCAGTGCTGCCGGTAATGGCAAGCGGCACTTTCAACCCAATGTCACTGACGTGGGCTACCGCAATGTCCAGCGTGTAGTCACCACTTTGTAGTGAACCCGGAATGTCGAACGTGGAGGTTTCAACCACACCATCTGCACCTGCCGGTAACAAACCTTTAAGGGTGGTACTGGTGCGAATGATGGTGCTTGTTCCGGAGGCGTCGCGAAAGCGATACCAGATGCGGAAGTCACGATACAGTGGTGCTGACCCACGGTTGATCCAGGTGGACTCAATTTGACCCTGCTCACCTGCTATAACGGTTTCGCTGTAGCTCAGTTGGTCTAACACCAGCCGAGGTCCCATCCAGCGCGCAAGGAACCGCATGTCTCGCAGGTTTGGATCAGGGTTGTCGATAAAGGTTAGCGGGAAAAAGCTCGCCTTGTTATGTGCCAGAGACGCGTGCCAATCCATGGCATCGTTGACGACGGTATCGATTGGCAGAACTTGATCATAACCACCTGTATTAAAGCGAGCTGGCCATTCGCTCATGATACCCGTCACTTCCACGGCCACTGGCCCCGTTTTCCAAAGCTCTGGGTTGCGCGCATGAATAGGCTCGTAGTCGTTGAAGTGATGACCAGAGCCACCCCAACTGTCTCCACGCCAGCCGAATCGTCCGGCGTAGTTATCATAAAGATAGTCGGCAATTTCAGTATCACCGTTCACCTGATTCTTAAAAATTTGTGCAAGCATTACCAGAGGCGTGTTCGGGAATGCATTCGCATAAAGATCAATGATCTCCTTGCGTCGATTATTACTCGGCATCAGCTCGGCGTCGTTAGGAAAGGTATGCCACTCGCCCCAGAATCCGACTGAACCAACATCAACCGAACTCAATCGTACATTGTTCGCATAGCGCGCCCCTAATGCTGTCACCAGCTCGGCGTGATCGGCACGGATGGTAGCGTCCTCCCAGTCGGGCACGTAGGTTGCGGGAATCCCACCTACACCATTATGCTCCATCTCCTTTGCGCCCTTCCGAACCAGCCAGCAGGGTATCGCGTGATCAATATTGTCGTTCTCGCTGGGGTCGTTCCAGCAATCCTTATCGCCAGCACCGGGCCAGGACACCATAAGGCGAAAGTCTATGGTTTGGTTTCTCTGTTCGGCACATTCGAACAGCCTGTCCAGCAATGGCCACGCATACTGACCCTCTACAGGCTCCAGATCGCGCCACAATAGCCGGACATACAGCGAGCCGCCAGTGAGTCCTGCTTGATCGACAGTGGCGTCATAACTACAGTTGGCAAGCTGATCGTCGCTGGGGACGACAGCCACAAAATCCTGAAAGCCCACCCCCGGAGATGCCATAAGATCAAAACGTTCGGTTGGCTTGACCTTCACCGTTTCCGCCGCGCTTGATGTACCTGGTGCAAAACTGAGCAAGCCGGTACAAAACGCGGCAAGCAGCACCACAGTAACGCTTGGTTTGAATCGTACTTTTCGCAAAATCATGAGAGAATCCTCAGTTAAATATATTGGCGATGGGAAATCCACCGCCTGCGAGTCGCACGGTAGGCTGCCTCTTGTGACAATAGCTTTGCCAGGATTAACAATAAACGGTTTGTCAATCGCGACAAACGCTGACAATTTCAGGCAATAGAGGTAATTCTAACTGCGATGACAACGGGGATGTCAGATCGACCGACCTGGGGGGAGCAACTGCGCAGCTACCGCCAGCAATCGGGATTGACCCAAGGTCAATTTATTGACAAGCTTTCACTGCTTGTCAGTGAAATCGATGCCGAAGACCGTCTGGCACTTGAAAACATCGATATATTCAATGAAGCCTCTGCTTACTTCAGCGGGGTGCTGGACTCTCCCACCCTGAGCCGGCTGGAAAAGGGCAACCGGGATCTCAACTCACGCTCTCGCTGCCTTGCCCTCATTTGGGGCCTGAACCGACTTGGCGTGCTAACCGAAACAGCAGAAGCCAACCACTTTATGGAGCTCTCTGGTCACGGCAACCTGACCGACGCCGAGTCGACGACCTTACTAAACCACGCCAATGAACATACCGCCCCATCAACAACAATAAAGACCACGCAAAAAAACACGCAAGAAACTTCTCGAAGTCGAGGGCGTTTAATGGCGGTCGGCGCGGCGGTGGCCGTCGCTGCACTCGCCCTCGCGGCAGCGTTAGGTTGGGCCATTCGCGATGCGCGTGACAAACCTGGATCCGATGACATTTCTGCAACGCCAGATTATCGCACTCACATCATGCTCACTGACGATCTGCAATCGGAGATCGGAGAAATCGGTCGCGACCAGAGCTTTAGCAGTCTTCACGAAAAGGATCAGGTGAACGACAGCGATGACTGGACGCATTTCATAAAACTCATCCCTGACGACACCGGAGAATACTTTGGCTATCGGGTCTTTCATTTACCGAACCACATTCAGGTCGACTCAATCACGAGTCTGCGACTCGACGTAAACTACCGCGGCCCGGATTATGAAACCGCACCGTGGGTTTG
>CALIMV010000014.1 GCA_938045275.1 uncultured Granulosicoccaceae bacterium | reverse complement strand
GTTTGTGGCTAGCTGCGATTTTGATGTCACTTTCGTACCAGCATCGTTCAGCTCAAGCCTGTAGATCGACTTGTTGAAGCTTGCAACCAGCAAATCACCTTTCATGGACCCTGCAAAATTACTGGCAGTGTACTCATCGAGCCCGTTGGAAGATGCCTGAATAGTGGTTAGCGCACCGTCACCAGCCCCAGGTTTTTTGTATACACACTCTTCTGGGCGAGCAGCACCTTGTATCGGTGATTGCGGATTGGATTTGTTGAACTTGTTGTTCTTGCTGCCACGCGTTGGATTAGGGTGACCGCCATAGAAATTTTTAGTCACCAGATGCAGGTTATCCCAGTTATGCTCACCACCATTGTCGATGTTGTTGGCACAGTTCCCCTTGGGCTTACCGCCCCAACCTGGGTTAGGCCCGTTATCAAAAACATAGATCTTGCCCGATTCAGTTAAGGTGATATCAAAAATATTTCGAAATCCGGTGGCGAATAATTTAACCGGACCATTATTCATAAGCATGGCTTGGTTTTTGCCGTCGTTGCCGCCAAACGGATCGTTATTATCGTTTACGCCAGGTCTATCTTCATCATCGAGTGTGGGTAAATCGTGCGGGCCGTTACCAATCGCGTTTATATCAATTTCCAAAATAGCTGTACCAAGCGCATATTCTGGTAATTCAGCAAAATTGTTTGAAGGCACGCCCATATTGGTGTTGCCACCTGTGGTGAGCAATATTTTATTGTTGTACATAAGCAAACCATTTGGCACATGATTCTCTTCAGACCGCGGCAACCCGCGCACCAGATCTTGCTTATTCCAGCCACCGCCATTTTTCGTTAGCCGATGTAAAATGCCGGAGTTGGTGTCCAGATTGGCATCCTTGCCCGAAGGGCCTGCGGCCTGTCGAGGGTCGCTGGAGGCAGCATAAATGACCGGTGCCCCAGCAGTGCCCGTCACATAAATTCCGGTGACCAATCGGTCTTTCACTTGCGGCTGAACAACGCCTTCGTCGTTATGATTAACCACGTTTTTAATGAGCGTGATAGTTTCAAGTTTGTTTCCAGTGTAGTTATTCTTGCCATTTCTAAGCACAGCAAACACTTGAATTGTTCCGTCCATTTCGGCCACATACAGCTTCCCGTCTGGTCCAAACTGCAAGGATGTTGCACGAGATGTGTTGACATTCTTCAAAGTGCTTTTGCCAAAATTTATTGGCACGTTTTTCGGCTTAACGACCTGGCCGGCAAATTTGGTTTCCATTGCCGGATTGTTGCCATCGTGACTGATCAGTACGTTGGCCGCCTTGTGCCCCAATGCCGCACCACTCATGGCAATCGTTATTTGAGCAGATTCGCCTGGAGCCAATTGAACGGAGTTGAATTGCACATCAAAAGCATCAGGCGTGTCGCCACTGAGCTCAAAACCGAATACGTTAATCACCGGCGCATCCGGTTCACCAAGGTTGGTCAGCGTTAATTTTTTGCTGGAATTATTCCCCTGAATAATTTGACCCAAATCCAACTCTTCCGTATCGATGCCAAGATCGCTGGTTAATGGGTATCGAGACCAACCATTGAACAGCAGCACGTGCGGAGCCGTAGCACCTTCAATATCTAGCCGTAAGCCAGCTGATTTGGTACCTGGAACAGTCGGTGTGAAAACCACTTCAAAGTTGATTGAATCGCCAGGATTCAGTGTGACGAAACCATTGAAATCGGTTTGGTATTCATCGACGTTCTGTCCAAAAATACTGGCGCCATTGATCTGAATAGGTGGCTCATCGGTCTCGCCTGTGTGCATTAGCGTAACTGGCTGGGTTTTGGTTTCGCCAATTTGCACGACATCGGTATCAAATGATGCAGGTAATACCTGAAGACCATCCACCGATTCGGTAGTGGCGGTTCCTGTCAACGGTACTACTATCCGGCCTGGCTCATCGCCTCCGTTAGGTGTCTCAACAGATTGTGCAAATACAGCGTTTTGCGATGCCAGAACGACCAAAACACAGGCCAACAGGGCATTTCCGCACCAGGCTAAACATTTTTCTAACATTGCGCATTTCTCATGAGTCGAAGTCACGCCCGCTGAAAACGAGCCGATCTGGCTCGATAATTTGCAAATTCCGTACAAATCTGGGCACCGATTCACAACTAAATTTTTGTTTAGCAATGCTAAATCCCAGCGCGAAGGCTCAGTTCGGCTTAAAATATCCAGATGAATACAAGAATCAAGCAAACGCGACTATCCACCGCAACCCTGACTGGCGTAGCCTTTTTATCACTGGTTTCTTTGCTATTTGTCAGCGCTGCTCACGCTAATCAGCCAATTTCAGGCACCTCTGTGGCCGGCATCATTGATGCCCCTCTAGCGGTTGCTGCCAATGCAGCTGCAAGCGCCCAACAGATCAAAGCGCAGGTAAATCAGGAGCAGAGTGAGCTTGGAAAAATGGGCCGTGGCGAGCTTGAAACACGTGCGAAAAATGGCGAGCGTCTTGCCCAGGTTGCTTTGGGTAGCGATTTTGCCGATGAAGCACAACAAATTCTTTACGTACCAGCAGCGGCTAACTCAGCCATTAGCGATGCGCTTGCCTGGTATTCGCTAGCCGCTCAGCGCGGTTTCCCAGGTTCACTATCGCTCAGTACCAGTGGTGTTAAGTTTCACCCGGTCAGAGTGGTTAGAAACCGATAGTTCGAACAAGCTAGCTTGTTAGCCAGTAGCATTTAAGCAGTGCCTACCCTTTCGTCTCGAGGGGTCGATTTACACTACCAACACACAGGGAACGGCCCACCAGTGTTGTTGCTTGCCGGTATCGCCAGCGACAGCGCAAGCTGGAAACCAATTCTTCATGCGTTAACCAATACCTCCACTGTTTACACGATGGATAACCGTTGTGCCGGTCAAACCCGGCCATTGACCATCGACACATCGCGAGACTTGATGGTGCAAGATGTAGTAGCACTGTTGGATGCTTGCGATTTAGACAAAGTCACTCTGATTGGTCACTCCATGGGGGCACTGATCAGCTGGGCGGTTGCCGCTTGCGTGCCTGATCGCATCAATGCCGTTGTTGCAGCTTCAGCACCGTTCACAGTTGACCCAACACGCATCGAACTGTTCAATACATTAGCGAGACTCAGAACCGAAGACAACGAAGCCGACTGGTTTCGTCTGTTGTTTCATTTTTTATTCAGTCCTCGCTTTTTTGAAGATGCCAACGCTATCGATGATGCTGTCACTGCTGCCCTGGCCTACGAGCACAAACAAAAACGCTCGGCGTTTTTGCAACAATGTAAAGCGCTACCGAGCTATCTGGAACCGATTGGCTTACCCAAAACCCTGCCGTTTAAGTGCATGGCATTAACAGGCGCTAACGACAAGTTGTTTACGCCCGAAGATATGCGCACAAAATACGCCTCGCACCCCGAGATCAGCTTATCGGTAATAGAGAACGCTGCGCATTCGGTGCACTGGGAAAATCCTGAAGCGTTCGTGAGTGTGGTGCAAACTTTTCTAACTGGCCAACGATTGAGTCAGCGCCCAGATATCAGAACCAATTGAAACCTCATTTGGTAACTGCCGGTTAGCACCTGGCAGGCGTGCACCTTCCTGTACGTCAACCGCATCAGACAGTGTTGCCAGCCGTTGCCAAAACGCATCACCTGAAACAGCTTGCGGGTCCAGAATAAAATAAAATTGCCCCAGATTATGTGGCTCGCCTTCCGGTACTTTTAGCCCTTTTACATCAACAGAATTAACGCTACCGGTAATTGCCGCCGCCAATACTTCGGCCATCAAACCGAACCCGTAACCCTTATAACCACCGGTTGAAACCAATGAACCCTTTAACGCAGCTTTTGGATCGGTTGTGGGCTCACCGTTCTCATCAACTGCCCACCCTACTGGAATTGACTCATTCGCAGAAGCTGCCATAGTGATTTTTCCCAAGGCAACGGCACTGGTACTTTGATCAAACTGGAACGCCAAACCACCGGATTTAGCAGGCACCGACATAGCAATAGGATTGGTGCCGATGACCGCTTTATTCCCGCCCGGCGGCGACACCACTGCAGACGCATTGGTAAACCCAATGCCAAGCAAACCAGCTTGTGCAATTTGTTCGGTAAAGTACCCCAATGATGTACACGTATGGGCATGGCAAATGGCCAGTGAACACGTACCAGTATCTTTGACAACCTCGACGGCTTTTGCCAACCCGTGTTTAAAAGCGGGCTGTGCAAAACCAAAGCCTGCATCTACTTTGACTGATGCTGCTTTTGGCACACTCACCACAGGTTCAACTGTGCCCTTAACACGGCCGGTGACCAACTGCTTGCAGTAGCTTTCAAGATAATACAATCCGCAAATAAGATTACCTGTGGCTTCGGCCTTGCGAATGGCTTTTGCCACTTCACTTGCCACCCAATCGGCTGCACCGTGTTTAACCATGGCCTGTTTGGCAACTGATTCGATCTCATCAAGTGATACGTTAACTTCGCTCATACATTTTTACTCTGACAATGTTTTTAAATTTTTGATCTTAATAATTATTCAAACAGACACTTTATTACCCAACATACACTTTATAATTTGTACAGCTACAACTCGCCTTACTGTGCTGATCTTTACACAATGCATTTTATTTAGATTGGAATAAGCTGCGCCACGACGGCAACGTGTCGTTGTCGCTTTGCTCAGCCAGATAAACACCACGGGCAACCGCACGCGCCATACACAATGAGCCCGCGTGACCTAAAGCCATTTGCAGCTCTGTGCTGTTTGCATCAGACAACGGTTTCTGACGTGTTGATACACCAAATATCAAATCGCCATCGTATAAAGTGTGCGACGGTACTATTGATCGGGCCAAACCGTCTTGCGCGGCAACAGCAAAACGATTGGCTTGCGCTTTATCCAATACCGCATCGGTGGCAACAATACCAATACTGGTATTGGCTTTGGCTTCAAAAGCGGCAAGCTTTTCGTTTTTTGGTTCAAACAATGGTTGTGTTTTTGTATTTACACCCAAGCCACCAAACTCATTATCGACCTCGAACGGTGCAGCCCAAAAGTGTCCAGTATCGGGCGTTACAACGCTACCATGCGGATTAACAACAACAAGCGCACCAACCGTATAGCCGTTGGAAAGTACTATTGATGCAGAACCCAACCCACCTTTCATGTTTGCAGTCGTGGCGCCCGACCCGGCACCGCTGGTACCAAGATCAAAACCAACACCAGCATCGAATAATGCCTTACGCCCTAATGCGTTGTACGGGTTTTTCGACCAGGCTTTATCACCACCGTTAAGCAAATCAAAAATGATGGCTGCCGGCACAATCGGCACTGTGACAGGACCTACACGAAAACCACGGTCATTTTCAGCCAGAGCATCAGTCACTCCTGACGCGGCATCCAGACCAAACGCTGAGCCACCGGCAAGCACAATGGCATCAACATCGTTAACCATGTTGCTTGGCGCAAGGCAATCAGTTTCGCGCGTACCGGGTGCGCCACCCATAACATCAACACTTGCCAGAAAAGGCTCGTCAGATGTTAATACCGTAACGCCGGTTTTCGCATCATCCAGCGATGCGTTGCCAACACGCAAACCGGCGACATCGGTGATCAGATTATTTTTTCCAGGCTTCATCTTTAAAAGAGATCGTCCAATTTGCGAAAAACAATGAATCGGTTAGCCGTGCGACACAGCCACCGTTTTCAAGGTTGAGAAACCATACAATGCTTCAAATCCCTTTTCGCGACCATGGCCAGACTTTCCAACACCGCCAAACGGCAGCTCAACACCACCGCCGGCACCGTAGTTATTGATAAACACCTGACCTGCACGCAGTGCTTTGGCCATACGAAATTGTCGTGCACCTTCGTTAGTCCAAACCGATGCAACCAATCCATAGTCTGTGCCGTTGGCAATAGCCAGCGCTTCGTCTTCGTCGTCGAACGGAATAACAACCTGTACTGGCCCGAATATTTCCTCCTGCGCCAACACGTGCTGCGGTGGAACCCCGGCAAACAAAGTAGGTAAAACAAAATGCCCATTGCCAGCGTCTTCATGCAAAGCACCAACGGCCACTGTTTCAAGATCGTTGCCGCGCTGAATATAGTCATAAACGATATCTTTTTGTCGTTTCGATATTAATGGTCCTAAATCGAGATCGTGCAAGGCATTGCCCACTTGCAGATTCGCATAGCGATCAATCAAGCGTTCGAGTAAATTCTGATAGACACGACGCTGTATTAATAACCGCGAAGAAGCAGAGCAAGTCTGTCCGGCATTTTGAATTCCCGCATTCACCAAAAATGGCAAGGCAGCATCAAGGTTTGCATCATCAAACACCACTTGCGCTGACTTGCCACCCAGTTCCAGCGTGACAGGCACAACCGACTGCGCGGCACTGGCTTGCACAATGGCTCCAGTGGCAACCGAGCCTGTGAACGAAATGTGCTGAACGCCTGTATGCGTACTCAATGCACTGCCCGCTTCGGCACCGAGCCCTGGTACTACGTTCAAAGCGCCAGCAGGCAAACCTGCTCTTGATGCCAGCTCTGCAAAGGCAAGTGCGGTTAAGCAGGCTTCTTCAGCAGGTTTTAGTACGCAGGCATTACCCATAGCTAAAGCCGCGCCGACAGAACGACCGATTATTTGCATGGGGTAGTTCCATGGCACGATGTGGCCCGTGACGCCGTGGGGTTCGCGCAGGGTATAGACGGTATAGCCATCAAGGTAAGGGATTGTTTCGCCGTGGATTTTGTCGGCGGCGCCTGCGTAAAATTCCATGTAGCGGGCCATGGCGACGGCATCCGCGCGGGCTTGAGTGAGGGGTTTGCCAACGTCCGTTGCTTCGATCTTCGCGAGGTCTTCGACA
>CALIMV010000013.1 GCA_938045275.1 uncultured Granulosicoccaceae bacterium | reverse complement strand
TCAACGGTCGCCCTATAGAGATCGTTGCAGAAGACGATGGCACCGACCCAAAGCGTGGAGCGGAAGTCGTTGAGAAATTTGCTAATCAGCATAATTGTGATCTCGCCTTCGGGACTTTGTTCAGTCACGTGGTTTTTGGCTCAGCACCACGTGCAGGCGAATTAAAAATACCTTACTTCGTTGTGTCTGAAGGCCACCACGTAGCCAGCGGTAAATTGAATCGCTATACACTGCAACCTGGCATTACCGACGTAAAAAGTCAGGTAGAAGCAATGGCGCCATTCATTTCAGAAAATCTGGGAAAAAAAGTCACCATGATTTACCCAGACTTTGCATTTGGTCATGATCATCGCGATTACTTCACTACCGCATTCGAGAACCGTGGAGGTGAGATACTGGAAAAGATTGCCATACCACCAACGGAAACATCGTTTACTAAATACTTTCCTAAAATTCCACGCGACACCGAAGTTATTTATCACGTTATGGTTGGACCTGCCGTTCTTACCTTTGTTAAGGAAATGGGCGAATTTTTTGGTCCGAGCAAACCTGAGATCTTTGGCTTTATCGATAGCCTGGAAGCCGTTGATTTGGCCAGCCCGGGTTTGGAATTTCTTGAAGGCAGCTACTTCTGGGAAGGTAATCCACGCTATGCACACCCCGAACAATCAGAATTCGACAAGGCTTACCGCGAAGCCGTCGGCGTCGATGAAAATGGTGCATCGATTACCGATTCAAAAGATGTATCCACTTATGCTCACATGTTCGGCTGCTGGGAAACCCTGTACATTGTGAAAGCCGGCATGGAATCTGCGGATTATAAAGGCCTGCAAGATCGACAAAAACTGATAGAAGCTGTGGAGTCGATGACCGATATACCGCACTCCTTCGAACATCCACAAGGCGCAAAATTATTTAACGGTAAAACCCATCAGGTTTTTGGTCATCAATACATATCTAAGGTTGAAGGAGGCAAGTTAGTGTTGTCGCACACAACTTCAATTGAAGAAACCATGTATCCAGATGAAGTGGATTATACGAAACAGGTATTCTAAATCAGTACAACCGCGTTTGCGTCGCTGCATTTGAGCACCAACGCAAATGCGGTTACTTTGCATTAGTAAGCTAATCCGGCAAATCGGCATTCACTAGCCAGCTTGACTACGCACCAACAACGTCGAAACCATCAATAACAATGGAATTTGGTCCTTACCTTTTTATCGCATCGCTTGAAGGCGCAATAACTGCGGCAGTATTAGCGCTCACAGCAGTGGGTTTGAGCATCGTGTTCGGCATTATGAGGGTTGTCAATGTTGCACATGGCGAGTTTTACATGCTCGGTGCTGTTTTCGCGTGGTGGATAACCAATCTGATTGGAGGGCACCCTGCGGTGGGTTTCGTCGCAGCAGTTATTATTACTCCCGTGCTTGTGGGCGTGCTGGCAGTTATAGCCGATCATCTGATCTTGCGCAAAATAGACTACGACCCTGAAAGAACCATTGTTGCCACTATTGGCTTGTTATACGTTATTCAACAAACGACTTTAATGACATTCGGCCCTGAAGCCAGGCCAGTGGAAGCGCCGTTTAACAAACGCATTGCACTGCCATGGATTGAGTACGGCGAACAAGGCCTTGCCTTAATCTGGCCATGGGGCCTGAGCACCACTACGTACAAACTAGCGGTCATTGTTGCAGCAATATTTATTCTTCTCATGTTGTGGTTGCTAATGACGCGAACTCGTATCGGATTAATTATGCGCGCAACGCAACTCGACAGAGAAATGGCAACGGCACACGGCATACCTGTAAACAAAGTCTATGCATTGGTATTTGGATTAGGCGCAGGCTTGGCAGCCCTTGGGGCTGTATTGATTGTTCCCATTCAACAAGCACATTATTTAATGGGCGCAGACCCGCTCCTACTGTCGTTTATCGTTGTCATTATTGGTGGTTTGGGCAGTGTGGTGGGAACTATTGTTGCGGCACTATTTATAGGCTTGAGCGATGGCATAATATCGGTGTTTTTCACACCAACACTCGCTAAAATCATTGCAACACTGGCTGTAGCGTTTGTGTTGGTGTTCAGGCCGCAGGGCATGTTTGGAAAACCTGAATAATGAGTACAGCCGTACGCAGTTCAATATTGCACTTATCGGTCTTGTGTTTGTTGGCCACTTTATTTTTTATATTGCCTGAATACCATAGCGGCAACATTGCTCGTATTCTTATCATGGCAGTGTATGCGATGGGCTACAACCTACTGTTCGGGTACACGGGACTGTTGAGTCTGGGACATGCATTGTTCTTCGCAAGCGGCATGTATGGCCTTGGATTGTCAATAGATCACCTGGGACTCTCTGCTGCACCAGCGATGCTTGTCGGGTTATTTTCAGCACTGGCAATATCAACCATTATCGGGTTTCTTGCACTGAGAACATCGGGTGTTGCATTCATGATAGTCACTCTTATGTTCGCACAAGCAGGTTATCTGACTATATTGCTGGCGGGCAAATATACCCGCGGCGATGAAGGGTTTGTGATTAAACAAAGCGATCGCATAATAGCTGGGATTGACTTATCTCAGGCCGACAACCGCTACTTTGCCGCGCTTATTCTGTTTGCCATTGTTTTTATATTCATTGGCATTCTGGTCAATACACGATTCGGAAAAACATTGGTTGCCATTCGAGAAAATTCAGAACGCGCCCGCATGCTTGGCTATGACATTCAACGTCATAAGCTGATCGCCATCATTATTTCTGGCTCGCTCAGTGGTGTTGCAGGGGCCGCCTATGCACTGTTATTCGGCTACGCCGGTGCAACTTTCTCTACAGTGCAGTACTCAATTTACCCGCTTCTCTGGGTTTTATTAGGTGGAGCAGGCACCACAATCGGACCTTTGATAGGCACTGTTTTCATGACCTACCTAATCGATATATCCAGTGAATATACCAGCGCCTACATGCTCATTGCAGGGCTAGTACTTATTTTACTAACGCTATTTGCACCGCAAGGTTTAGCTGGTGTTTTACGCAAGAAATTTCTACCGTGGCTGCCATGAGCTTATTGTCCACCAAGGGGTTGTCCAAAAACTATGCCGGGTTACAAGCAGTCAACAGCGTTGACTTTGATTTACCTGAAGGCCAAATTCGAGCATTGATTGGGCCCAATGGCGCTGGCAAAACAACCTTTGTAGGCATGCTAAGCGGGCGTATTGAATCAAGTCAGGGGCAAGTATACTTCGATGGAACCGACATCACTGGCATGCCGGCTCATAGGCGTATGGGTTTGGGGATGGCCTACACATTTCAAATTACATCAATATTTTCAAAACTCAGTGTGCATGAAAACGTGGCGCTGGCGGCTCGACGAGTTATTGGAGGAAATAATTCACAAGTGCGTCTTAGAATTAAAGAAGTACTCAACAAAGTGCACTTAGTCGATCGCGCAGATCAAATCGCAGGCGACTTGAGCTACGGACATCAACGCTTGCTGGAAATAGGTATGGGGTTGGCGCAATCACCACGCCTGTTTATTCTGGATGAACCTACGCAGGGTTTAGCCGAAAATGAAATAGATGATTTTATTCTGCTTATACAAGCACTTTCTGCTGAAACGACCGTCTTGCTGATCGAACACAATATGGATGTGGTTATGCGAACTGCGAACTATATAACGGTGCTGAATTTCGGAGAAACACTGGCCGAGGGTACTCCAAATGAAATTCGTGCCAATCAAGAAGTTCAAGCGGCGTATCTGGGAAAAAACTAATGCTCGAAGTTAGATCGATCGATGTGGCGTACGATAAAGTTCAAGTGCTTTTTAATCTTAGCTTACGGGTCGAACGCGGAAGTATTTTATGCCTGGTTGGGCGCAATGGCGCTGGTAAAACGACCACACTGAAATCGATAATGGGACTGATACCAGTTCGACAGGGCAGCATTACATTCGATCAAACTGTACTAACAACGTTGCCACCCCACGAAATTCCAGGTTCAGGCATCGCGTATGTACCACAGGGGCGCAGATTGTTTGCAGAGCTTAGCGTAAAGCAGAATATGGACATCGGATTAATGGCAAGTGGCGCAGGACAAGATACCTACTCCAGTGTGCTTGAAATGTTTCCAAAACTTCAGGAGCGCTTGAATCAGCGCGCGGAAACATTATCCGGTGGCGAACAACAAATGCTGGCCATGGCTCGTGCTTTATGTATGAAGCCTGAAGTCATCTTGCTGGATGAACCCACTGAGGGCCTGCAGCCGTCCATGATTGAATTAATACGAACGGTGATACTGCAACTGAAATCTCAGAATGTTGCCATAGTACTGGTCGAACAACATGTCGACACCGTTATTGCAATGGCAGATTCCGTTGCATTTATTGTGCACGGTCGTAACCCCGAAACAATCAGTGGAAACGAGCTGAGAGACAACCCTGATCGTGTAGAACGATATCTGGGTGTTGAGTAGTCATTGCTGATGCCTGCCGAGCCGAAAAAATGCTAAAGAGGTTGCGTTGCCAAACAGCCGATAACTTTTTCTGTGAAGCTGTGCGTCGACCCGCCCTGTTCAGCGAGCAGCATTTTGAATGAAATTTCCAGACTTAAGATCAAGCATGGCCTGTCTAATTTCTTCTTGAGTATTCATAACAATTGGACCATGCCACGCCACCGGCTCTTGTAACGGCCGACCAGAAACCAGAAGAAATCGGACGCCCATATCACCACTGTTAACAACGATTTCATCCCCGGTACCAAACATAACCAAAGTTCGGTTACCACTGTTATCGCGCAAGTGCAATTCATGGCCACCAATGTCTTTTTCAACCAGTACGCCAACAGGTGCCGATGCATCCCTAAACGACGCATTACCATCGAAAACATAAGCAAATGCCGTACGGTAGGTATCAACTGGCAATACTTTTCGAGTGTTGGGCGGTACTGTTATATCGAGGTATTGCGGGTCTGCTGCAATGCCTTCGACCGGTCCTTGCTTTCCCCAGAAGTGACCCTTATGGGAGCTTAATTTTGTTGTAAGAAATAGCTTCCCTCTGACAAACTTATTTTTGGAGTCGACATTTTGTGAAAGATAAAATGATCCTTTTTCGAATCTCCTTCGATTTTTATTTCTTTTGCATGG
>CALIMV010000012.1 GCA_938045275.1 uncultured Granulosicoccaceae bacterium | reverse complement strand
CCCAAATGTGATCATAGGTGCTGTCAATTTTCGGTATTAGCGCTTTTCGTTTCCACTCAGCCGCTAGTAGATGAGGTGAATCCATTACATCACGCAAACCCAACACCAGTGTTGTGTTCTGAGATTTCAAGTACGCAAGGGTTTCAACTATTTCACCCTGCAAACCCATTGGCTCTTTATCAACAATAAAAATGTGGGGTTTAAACGATTCTGCAGTATGTCGTATGATCGAACTACGCATATTGATTGTGTCGCTTAGGTCGATATGTTTATTCAGCGATGTGTACTCACCGTTACGCAATTTTATAACACTGGGAATTTTGACAAAATCGACACGTGCCCGAAAATCGAACGCACCGGCAATCGCTGAACCCGACACAATCAGGATGCTCAATCCACTGTAGCTTTCTACTAAAGCATGAGCGATGGTGCGGCAGCGACGCAAATGACCAAGACCAAACGTGTCATGGCTATACATCAAAATGCGCGCGTCATTAAGCTGATTAGAAAGCTGATTAGAAAGCTGATTTGTCACGCCAGCACTCAAAGCATCAATTGCACTTACCATTACTTGTATGGGTCTGCGGCATCGCGTAGACCATCTCCAAGAAAATTAAACGCCAAAATAACTAGTATGACTGGCACAACAGGAAACAGCAGCCAGGGATACAGCGCGATAATGTTGATACTTCGCGCCTCTGTCAAGAGAATTCCCCAGCTGGTAATGGGTGGGCGTAATCCGATGCCTAAAAAGCTCAAGGCAGTTTCACCCAGAATCATTCCAGGCACAGTGAGTGTGGCACTGGCAATAAGGTGAGACATAAAACCTGGAATTAAATGCCGACGTATGACGCGTTTACTGTTTGCACCCAACAATTGTGCAGCCACTACGTAGTCTTCTTCGCGAAGTGACAACAGCTTTGAGCGTACTGCCCTGGCAAGCCCGGTCCAATCCAGCAAACTGAGGATAACGGTAATGCCAACGTACACCAACAATGGACTCCACGTTAGAGGAATAATCGTTGCCAGTGCCATCCATAAGGGGATACTGGGTATTGATTGCAGAACCTCTGTAATCCTCTGAACCAGCATGTCAAACCAGCCGCCGCGATAACCGGCTAAGCCACCAATAACAATGCCAAGGAAAAAGCTTAACAACACACCGAGAATACCGATTGTCAATGAAATTCGAGCGCCGTAGATAGTGCGCGACAGTACGTCTCGCCCGAGACGGTCAGTGCCCAGCAGAAATAGATGCCCGCCTTTCGCCGGGCAAACTAAATGCAAGTTCGTTTCAAACAAGCTCCAAAATTTATAAGAGTCACCACGGCAAAAAAAACGCAGCGGCTGAATTTCGTTCAGGTTGTCAGTGTAGTTGCGACGCAGTGTGGTCATATCCAGCGTCATTGTCTGCCCATAGGTGTAAGGGCGAACTAGCTTGCCATCACGAAAAAAATGAACAGTCGCAGGTGGCGCGTAAATATATTCGGTATTGCGGGTATGTAAGTTATACGGTGCTATGAATTCACTTATCAATATAGAGAGATAAACCAACACCAGAAAAATGCCTGATACCAATGCAAGCCGGTGCTGGCGAAAGTACCACCACATAAGCTGCAGTTGAGAAGCATGAGCCAATGGCCCTTCAATGGCCTCATTGCGCTCAATACTGGTTGGGTCGTACGGCGCTTGTGACACATAGTGCTCAAGCGGCGCTCCGGGTTCAGGTAATGGCGTTGTCATTTGTGTTGCCCTGCCCCAAAACGAATGCGCGGATCTAACAACGCAAGCGCAATATCCGACACCAAGACACCGATCACCGTCAGGAACGCCAGAAACATTAGAAACGAACCCGCCAAATACATATCCTGGCTTTGCAGCGCTTTGATCAGCATAGGCCCGGTTGTTTCAAGTGACAATACAATGGCTGTGACTTCAGCACCGGAGATAACCGCAGGCAATATGGACCCTATGTCTGAGATGAAAAAATTGAGTGCCATACGAAGTGGGTACTTCATTAATACACGCCGTGGCTTTAACCCTTTAGAGCGAGCTGTGACCACGTATTGCTTGTTGAGTTCATCTAGCAGGTTGGCGCGCAATCGCCGCACCATACCCGCGGTACCCGCAGTGCCGATAATCAGCACAGGAATCCACAGGTGCTCGAGAATTGATTTGAACTTGTCCCACGACATCGGTTGGTTGAAATACTCGCGATCCATAAGATGGCCAATGGATGTGCCAAACCAAATGTTCGCCAGGTACATCATCACCAGCGCTAAAATAAAATTGGGTACCGCTATGCCTATCATGCCCAGGAAGGTAAGACCATAGTCACCCCAACTGTACTGATGCGTTGCCGAATAAATACCAATTGGAAATGCCACCAACCACGTAAAAGCTATTGTGACCACTGACACCAGAATGGTTAGCCACAGTCGGTCGCCGACGACTTCGTTGACGGGCAACCGGTATTCAAAAGAGTATCCAAAATCGCCGACGACCATGCCACTAAGCCATCGAAAATACCGAACCACCATCGGTTGATCAAAACCGTAGCGTGCTCTTAGCATTTCTATTTCAGCAAGGTCAGCCGATTCGCCCATGGCTTTAAGCTCCGCCACGTGACTTTCGAAGTAATCCCCCGGTGGTAGCTCAATGATGGCAAAAACCAATGCTGAAATAATCAGCAATGTCGGGATCATGGTGATAATCCGCCACAGGATATAGCGAAGCATGTCTAGCCCTCTTTCTCGAACCAGAAAGTGTCGGGCATATAAACACCAAGATAGCTGGTTGGCTCGAATCCATACAAGCCGCTGTCAGGAATATTTCTTAAACGTGCAGAGCGCGCAAGCGGTTGCAAACCGCCATTTACCGTACCAATAGAAAATACTTGATCGGTATAAATCGCTAACATGCGGGCCCATATGCCAGTTCGTTGTTCTGTACTGGTCGATTTCATCCAGTTGTTCAACAGCGTGCTCAGCTCCTTTACGTGAGGCATATCTGCATCCTTGCCTTTCTTTTTCATCGACATGTAATACATTCCCCACAGAGGCCACTGCAGTTGATCGTCAGTGGTCGGTGCTAATTGAGTGGGTGGCATATCGGCAGATGCCAATCCATTCTCCAAGCCCTTCCACACAGACATCATTACTTGACCACCCATAGTGCGACTTCGAAAGATATCGCGTTGAGAACTACGAATAAACAAAGCGATTCCTACTTGCCGAAAATGATCAGTAATGAGTTCGAGCACATCGGTTTCGAGTGTGCTTTCACCTGCAGATTCAACAGTGATATTGGCAGGTCGTCCATCCGATAACAAACGAATACCACTCGAGTTACGCTCAAGCAACCCCACTTCATCCAGCAGAAGATTTGCCTGATCTGGGTCGTAGCTTGACCAGGCTTCAGAGTACTCCGGTTTATACAATGGGCTTTCCGGCAACACAGTATCAGCGCTTTGATGAGCAAGGCCATAGTAAAGAACTTGATTGATTTCTCTGCGATTAATGGCAAGCGATAAGGCTCGACGCACTCGCACATCTTGAAATAGTTGCCGCCAAACGGGGTCCTTAACGTTGAGATTGGGATACAGCGCCACGCTGGAACCCTGTGTGCGTCGCCACAACGACACCTTAATCGGAAACCGGCTTTCAGCTTCTTTTATTAGTGTGTAGTCCGGCAGACCAAGGCCCACGCCTTGCAAATCACTATCACCGGTTGCCGTTTTTGCGGCAATGATTTCCGATGAACTGACATTCATGACGACCTTGTCGATGTACGGCAATTGTTTTCCATTTTCATCAACTCGGTGAAAATACGGGTTGCGTTCGAAAACGAACTGCTCGGCCGGCGGCTTCGTTGTTGGACGCCAGGCCTCAAGTGTGGGCAGGTCAGGATTCTCCGGTCTGTTTTGCCGCGACATCTTGCGATGCAAACCAACCCAATCATCAACACGGTATTCCTGCACAAACGCCTCTATTTTCTCAGGGGTTTGGTGGCTTTTGTGATACTGACGCATGTAAGCCGAAGGCAGCATCAACGTTTGTGGAATCGGTGCCGCCAGCCTGCCCAAAAATCTTGGATTCGGCTGCGACCATGAGTAAACCACGGTCACTTCATCAATCACTTCAAATTTTGCGATCTCACCATTGACTATTAAGCTGACCGGCGGACCTCCACGGGCGAGTTCTTTATTCAGCGCAACATCGTTCCAGAAATAGTCGAAATCTGCTGACGTAAACGCACTACCGTCTGACCAACAATGGCCAGAGCGCAAATGCAACGTGAATATTCGCCCATCCTCAACCGTGTAAGACTCAAGAACATCGGGCACCAATTCCAATTGTTCGTTATAACCGACAAGCCTTGAATAACTATTGATAGGCATGTACCGAATATCTTTCTGACGACCGATCAGCATTCGAACTTTACCGCCATGCTGGCCTGGCTCGCGTCCCATGGATTTAAGATCAACAACGCGAGGGTTGTTTGGCAAGCGCATAGCAAGCTCAGGCAATTCGCCAGCGTTAATACGATCACGCAGAAATGCAGAATCAAGTGCGGTATCGGTTTCAGCACGCAGTGATGCTGGAATCGCTGCCGAGCCGAGTAAACCAAGTAGCGTTCGCCGAGTTATCATTGTCTTAACTCCGCGAAGTCTGCTGTATCCCGTGCCAGCACAAAATGATCATCTCCCAGATCTAATGACGTCAGCGAGCCGGGCTGATCATCGTCACGAAATACCGCGGCCCACTCCTTTGATGAAGTAGAACTTGCTTCACCGGCAGTATCGAAATCCAGCGGCCGATCGAGGTCGGGAAAAGGTACGGCATACATTAAAGATTTTGTATACGGATGAACCGGATCGTTCATAATGACATCGCGTGGTGCGAGCTCAACAATTTTTCCTGCCCACATAACAGCGACCCTATCAGCCATGTAGTCGATAACAGACAGATTATGTGAGATGAACAAGTAGGTTAAACCCATATCTGCCTGCAAATCTTTCAACAAGTTGAGCACCTGGGCTTGAACGGATACATCTAAAGCCGAAACAGGCTCATCGCAAATGATCAAGCTGGGCGCTATCGCCAACGATCGAGCAATACCAATGCGTTGACGTTGGCCTCCAGAAAAACTATGTGGGTACCGTTGCAGTGCATTAGCGCCTAAGCCAACCGCATTAAGTAATGCTGTTACAGCAATGTTGCGCTGCTCTTGTGTGCCGCGCTGATGAATCTCGAACGGTTCTCGTAGAATATTGCCAACTGACATACGCGGCGAGAGTGATGATATCGGGTCTTGAAAGATCATCTGGATTTTAGTTCGTAACTCTTTGAGTTCTGCGCCGCTACTTGCCAGAACATCCACAGGCCCACTGCCATCATCAAACACGACACTACCTGTATCGGGTGTTACGGCATGCATCAATATTTTACTCAGCGTTGTTTTACCACTACCGCTCTCTCCTACCAACCCCAAGCATTCACCGCGACGAATATCAAAGCTAACGTTATCCACCGCAGGCACAGACTTGGCAGCACCACTAATTAGCCAATCTTGTTTGCGAGTAATGAATGTTTTGCTTAAGTTATTAACCGATAAAACAACGTCGGACTTTCGGCCATCCTGTTTTGGAGGAGCCGACAGTTTATCCAGCAGATGATCAACATTGGTTTCGATATCGCGTAACGGTGTTAGTCGTTCATTGCGTGCCATTCCGAATTGCGGGATTGCAGCCATTAAGCCTTTTAAGTAGGGGTGACTTGGGGCTCGAAATATACTTTCTACGGTACCCGATTCCATAATCTGCCCGTGATATATAACAGACACTTCATCTGCAATATTGGCAACAACGCCTAGATCATGCGTTATTAACAACACCGCCATCTTCAACTCGGATTGCAGTTCACTGAGCAGTTTTAATATTTGTGCCTGAATAGTGACATCGAGAGCCGTTGTCGGCTCATCTGCAATGAGTAACGCTGGCTCGCAAATCAACGCCATGGCTATCATGGCACGTTGTCGCATACCGCCCGACAGCTCAAACGAATACATATCAAACACCTTATCGGGATGCTCAAAGCCAACAAGTCCCAACATGTGCTCACAACGCTTGTGTTGTTCAAGGGTTGTTAATGTGGTGTGCTCTTCTAATAGTTCAGTTATCTGATTACCAATTGTGTGCAGTGGAGAGAAGGACGTCATCGGCTCTTGAAAAATCATACCGATGCGTCGGCCCCTGATTGATCTGATTACCTGGCCATCGTGCGGCAGTGCGACGATATCGTGAACTGTGTCGGGGTTGGCAGGATCGGTAAACAAGACTTTCCCGGAAACAGTCGCACGTGTCGGTTGCAGGCCCATAATGACCTGACTAATAACAGACTTTCCAGAGCCTGACTCACCTACAAGCGCTGTAACTTTGCCGGGTAATATGCGCAGGCTGGCTCCCTTTACAGCATCAATGCGACCACCGGGTAAGGGAAAGCTCACAGCAAGATTTTCAATTCGCAGCAAATCCCTTTGTTTTTTCACCTGGTTTTTTTTCACCTGGGGTTGTTTCACTTGGGGTTGTTTCAATTGGTCAGACATTGACTGACCGGAAGGCTTTGTGCACGGGCTTGGATTCGTCAACGTTGCGCGATACTATGATCCTATCAGATTGTTTGGCCAAATCAGTGGAAACTTGCTCGAAAAAGAAGGGTTTGAACACCCTGCTGGACACCGCAGCGCAGCTTCGCCATGCTGGGAAATTTGCCAAAGCCAGGGATATCCTTGATGAGCTCGCAGAAAACCCAAACGCCTCACTTTTAGGCCATAAAACATCGCTAGGCCTGCCCAGACGCCTGCATTCGGCGCTTTTAAAGCTCGCCAAAGCCGAAAAAGACGCCGTTGACAGTATCGGGTACCAGTTTCACTTGGTACCTCCACCCGCGTTGCTGGCCGCCTACACGTGTTTCTCCACTGAACATCGCAAGGCGGTAGTGGAAGCCAATCGCCAGGCTGTACCACGCAAAATTCACCAAATATGGATAGGCTCAGATTCCCCCCCTGTAGGTACCGGTGCTTGGCAGGAGCACGCAAAAACGCATGCGTACGACTACCAATTATGGAATGAGAACGATCTCAACGCGCTGGGCCTGAACAAAAATGCGGTGTACCAGGACATGCTGCTAAAGGGCGATTTCCCGGGCGCGGTTGATGTTGCTCGCTACGTCATCCTGAAACAGTATGGTGGCATTTATCTGGACTGCGATTGGTACCCAACACGCAACGATGTGAGCTTCCACGATTTTATGCCGATGATTGGGCTGGTGACCATGGCAGAGAATATTCCACGCAATACCGGCAAAGGCGGATTGCTTTTGGCAAATTCGATGATTGCAACGCCACCGGAGCACCCTGTATTTACCCGGCTTATCGATGTACTAGACGATGTGATGAACGCATTACCTGACGAGCCTGCTTGGTGGGTAAGCGGGCCACTGGTTTTTACACTGGTGTCTCGTGGCGGTTCAGTGACGCTGGCTGACGCCGATCTTGTTGCCGGCAGCCTGCCCCAATCCACGCCATTGGCGGATGTCGAACAATGGTGTAGAGAAGCACAAGCACGTGACTTGGGTTTATTCCTGGCGTGGAAATCCTGGGTGTGGAGATAATACTCACGGCAGAAGATCATTGATACGAACCCACTTTGCACCGGCATGACTTGATGTTGCAGCAAACAATTGCTCGAGAAAATCCCATACCTGTTTATCGTGCACAAGATGGTGGGTGAGTACACCAATTGGTGTACGCGTACTGCTTATTAAATTAACCAGTTCGTCGACAAGCTCAGCCGTTGTTCGGCCACCACGCGAACCCTTCCAGTCGATGACATCAATGTGTGTATTGATCATTGGTATCGCCATTGAAGCTTGATCACCAAACGTGGATAAACCCCGAAAGCCAATATCGTGCAAAGTATCTACTATGGCAGCGTCAATGCGATTCCACGGCGGCACCATTAGCGGTACAAACTGCGAAGCATGCCGCTGCAAAATATCAGCATACCCACGCGTAAGCTCAGCCACTGTTTCTTCAATAGGCCGATGCAGGCCAAGCTCCTGTTTTTTCTCCGTAGCAGGTGCGTGATTTTGATGCGACCATCCATGTACAGCCACCGCGATGTTATCAGCCTTACGCAACCGCGTTGCTAACGCCTCACCAGAGCGCGCAGGAATAACCGCCAAGGTGACCGGAATCGAAAAGCGATCAATGAGCGTTAGTAAATTATCAAGCGGCATGGTTGGCTCAATGGCATCATCATCGCGCAACCAAAACTGCACAGGACTACCAGCCTCTTGCCGATCGTTTAAGGCATCAAGCAATGGTTTCATCGATCGGTGATGCGTCATGCTTGCAATCCAGCGTACTCAAACAATAGCGTATTCAGCGTTTTTCCCGCTTGTTCAATGGTGTGCTTAGCTTGTACATGGGCGCGTGCCTGACGCGACATGCGCTTGCATTCGTGTTCATCTTCAATCAATTTTTTTATCGCTGCGGCAAAGGTTTCATCATCGCCATCTGGGGTTAATATGCCGCTGTATCCGTCCGCCACGACCTCAGGCACACCAGCGGTTTTATAGGCGATAACAGGCAACCCCGCCGCCTGCGCTTCGAGATAAGCCAAACCATAAGCTTCTCCGCAGCCAGGCCAAACATAAACTGACGAGCGCGCCAGCAGCGCTGCTATTTCCGAGCGCTGCAGCCGTCCATGCCACGTGATTCGATCTTCAGGGAATTCGCCAAACAACTGCTTTACCTCATCAAATTTAGCGCCCTCTCCTACTAAAGATAATGTCCACGGTATATGCATTATCTTTTTTAGTGCTGCCGCTAACCGTGTATAGCTATCATGCTTATCGCCAGCGCGCATCATAGCCACGGCCACAAGATGTGGCCTTGCTGGAAAAGTAATGGCGTGTGTGAAATCGCTTGTGTCGATGAATGGACACAGCATTGCTAAATTGGCCTTCGGTGCTGCGTGCTGAAGCCCGGCTTTGTCTCGGCCAGTAAAGCAGATGTTCACAGCTGCACTGTGAATTGACGACAGCACCCGCTGCTGAAAATGCATCCAGGCACCCTTCGCTCGCCGCTCGGAATAGCTGGCTTCTGCGGTAATGTATGGAATATTAAACGAACTGCATAGTTCAGGCCCAATTAAATCGGGAGATTTATAATACGGGTGATAACAAAACCAACAATCCGGTGCACCTTGTTCGGACCAAACAGCGGTTAGTCGTTTAATTTCCGATTGCGCCGCTTGTACAAGATCGTCAGCGTGTGAATGATTAGCGTGATCTTTGACAAACACACGTAGCCTGGAAGCTGGTTCAACGTGATAACCCTGATGAGACAAGCAGACCATTAACAGCCGCGCCATCAACCGATCTCCTGAAGGAATAACATGATCAGGTGGTTTCAGCGGTGAATAAAAGGCGATTTTAGCGTCCGTCACATCGGCTCGGTTTTTTAGGGATTGTTCGGGTATGGTATTGAAAATGAAACTTCGCCTACTTTCTTCACATCTGCACGGTTTTTTTCTGCATGGCTAGTCTACCCGATATTGCTGTTATTGCTGATGCACATCTGCACGATATTTATAGCGATTACGAGTGCGCGGGCACCAGTATCAATGGTGAGCAGCTAACCCTTAGAAGCTGGAAAGACACGCGCAGATCATCCCGTGTGTTTAACGAAAGCAAGGACGCTCTCGAAACCGCATTAAACGATATCCGCCATCGCGGAATTCGACATGTAGTACTGCTCGGTGACTACACCGACGACGGGCAAATAGAATCAACAAGGCGTTTTGCAAAACTGATTCATCAATATCAGCAACAATACGATATGGCATTTTATGCGATACCGGGCAATCACGATTTTTATGGCCCTGCTGGCAAGCATCAATCCACGCGGTTTGTAACCACACCCGGCAATTCAGTACTGGTTACCAGTGACCCAGAAGTTGCATCCACTGAACACGCGTCTGTGCTAACGCAAAATATGTATTGCGAGGGCGCGCTGGCAAGTTTATTACCGATGGCAGCTTTTGGTTTGTTTAAGCAACCCGAGTATGTTTACTGGGAATCACCGTTTGGGCAATCGGATGCACCGGAGTCGCGCATGTTCAATGCGCAATCCGAAGACGGGTCAGTTTCACACTCGCTAATGGACTCATCTTATCTTGTCGAACCCAGTGATGGTCTATGGCTACTAATGATCGATGCCAATGTGTTTGAACCCCGCAACGGCAGGAGCGACGCAACACGTAAAAGTACGTTTTTTGATAGTTCTGACGCAGGGTGGAATTCAGTATTACGTGTCAAACCATTCTTGATAGATTGGATAAAAAACGTTTGTACACGGGCAGAACAATCTGGCAAACACCTGCTTGCATTTTCACACTACCCAATGATCAATACCATTGATAACGAGACATCAGCAGAAACACTGCTATTCGGTCAAAATGAAATAACCCGACGCACGCCAAACGCAAAGGTGGCAGAGACACTACTTGCTACTGGTTTGAACTTGCATTTCAGTGGGCACATGCATGTAAATAATGAAGCGCAAATTTATACCGAGAAACAAACGCTAACCAATATTTCGGTGCCGTCTCTTGTTGCCTTTCCTGCGGCTTACAAGCTTATCCATCCAGCTTTACAAACCACACGCGTAACCACGATACCGATTGATGCTATGCCGCTCAATACAAAGCTGATCGCGGCCTACAGGGCAGAAAACCAAGCAGCGGACAATACAGACGAATCGGCTTTAGATGCCGTTTCGTACGGCGATTTTTTATACAAAAAGACCTACACTCGGCTAAAGCATCGCTACCTGGAAAGAGAATGGCCTCCAGACATTGCGTGCCAAATCGAAAACACCACCGCAGCCGATCTCGCGATCTTTATGCTAATAAATAAAGGCAACATCAAAGCGCAACACTTTGGACCAATGCGACCCATGTTAACGCCAGCACTAGAAAGCAAATTAGACGCAATGGCAACACCTTACCAATTGAGCCGGAAAGATTTCGATCGTTGCTCGATGATGACGCTGTTAGCAGATTGGTACTGCCTGCGTCAGGCAGGCTCACTGGCAGGTGCTTATGTGGCTGCAGAGAAACGCAGGCTTTATGCTTGTATTACAACAACACTGAGTGGGCCAGAACCCGAGGTAATAAAGACACATACCGAATTTTTTGGCGTGTTTCTCTCGGTATTCAACCGCGCCTTGCAACGACTGAGTGCTAGCGATGTAGCTGATGTGTCGCGTGATATAACAACGATCTCACGGGTGGACTGATCGCGTGCGAGTCAAATGACAGACAAAATAAAGCCCCTCTTGCGAGGGGCTTTATTGTCGTACTTTTACTTTCTTGCTTTAAAAGTCTTAATGGGTCCTAGAAGACTTTACCAAGCATGATTCTCCATTCGGTCAAATCAGCAGGGGCAACATTTGCACCGTCAGTGAAGACATCGACTCGAGTACTGACTCTCATACCACCACCAAGTTCGTAGCCAGCGTCAAGTCGCAGCTTGGTATCTTCTGATTCTTGCTGAGCATCGTAAGTCAAACCAAGCGATACACCTGCGATTGAATAGCCAACGTTGGCGATAATTGCAGTTTCATCGTCTGTACCATTAGGAGCAGCTTCACCCAATGACGCATAACCTAAAGTGACAGATGCACCAGCGAATGAGAAACCAACTGAAGCTGAAAGGTTGTCAGTTTGATTTTCAGTTGCCAGCTGAGCTAGTACTGGTGGTACTGCATCTGGATCTGCTTCAACAGCGTCGTCTGCAACATTTCTTGCGTCTTGCATACCGACACCAAGTGACAGTCCGTTCCAGGCGAATTTTGCACCTACTGCAATAATATCTTGATTGATTGCTGGAGAGTAAGCGGCACCGATTGTTGCTCCGCCAAAACTACCAACATACGATACACCTTGGTTTATGGTTGTACCCATATCAGTCAGAATGTCGTTTACCTGACCATACTCACCTGGGTTTGGCACTTCACCGAATCGAAGGTCACCAAAACCGCCTTTAACACCAACGTAAACGCTGTCAGCATCTGAAAAGCCACCACCAGAAGTGGTGTTTAGGTCGTAACGCAATGAACCGTAACCGGTAAGACCATTGTTCATCGCTTGTTCAGCGGCGACACCCATCAGTACATCATTAGCGAAAATGCCAGCGTCTCCGGCTTTAGTGCTTCTAAAAGGGCCGTCCGCGTCACTATCGTCACCTGAAAGCTTTATTTCAACCACACCACTTAATGTTGTGGTGGCAGAAGCCATCATTGGTACAGCAGCAATACCTGCGATTGCGACTGCTACTAAAGATTTCGTAAATTTCATTTTATTTTCTCCAATCAGAAGATATTTGCTGTGATTCTCAAAAGTACTCGTTGTTGGTACTGCAACTCTAGTCAAGGTGTCTGAAAAATGCAACAACATTAGACATTTTTGTCTACCTTTGCCTACCTCTGTCTATCAAGGGTCCCCGAGTTCCGTCCGCACAATGCAAAGTGTAGAACAGATATGACGGTTATCTACGTACGATTCACAGAATACAGTGCTTTTCGGGAAATGTGGTTTTTTTGCAACATTTTTTTCGCATAAAAGACAACTCTGGTCTTTTAGAGAAACAGTTCACAGCGATCAGTTGCATAAATAAAAACGGCTCCAGAAGGAGCCATCAGAGGAAAACGAAGCCGAATTTTAATCATTCGGCACTGTTGGTGTATTAGGTGACTTTAGATTGACTCTTGGATTGACTACCCGAATCGCCAGGCTTCCCACCCGGAGGGGCTAATGATCCTGCGTTACGAACCGGTTTTTCCGCCGCTTGGTTATCTTTTGAAGGCGCTTCTGGCTCAATATCTTCCGGGAGTGTAATGTTCAGTTCAAGCACATCACAATTTTCTTGCGTGTCCAATTGAACCGAAACCTGATCTTCACCCACGCTAACGTACTTCTTAATGACATTTAATATGTCTTGTTTCAGCATGGGCAGGTAATCTGGCCCGTCTCGATCGGTGCGTTCATGTGCTATGAGCACCTGCAGCCGATCTTTTGCCACTTTCGCTGACTGACCTTCGTTACGGCTGCGAAAAAAACTGAAAATGCCCATGTTGATTTACCCAAATATGCGCTTGAGAAACCCTTTTTTCTGGGCTTCAAGAAATCGGTGTGGTTTAGCGTCGCCCAGGAGTCGATCGATTGCATCGGAATAGGCCTGCCCTGCCTCACTGGCTTCATCAAGAATGACTGGCTTACCGGCATTCGATGAATCGAGCACCGATGGCGACTCTGGAATGATGCCCAATAACGGAATGGCGAGCAGCTCAACAATGTCATCAACACTGAGCATTTGCCCATCCTGGACTCGCCCCGGGTTGTAGCGCGTAATAAGCAGGTGCTCACGCACGGGTTCTTCGTTCATTTTTGCCCGCTTGGATTCACTTTGCAATATACCCAAAATACGATCAGAGTCCCTGACGGAAGAAACTTCCGGGTTAGTCGTGACAACGGCTTCATCAGCAAAATACAAAGCCATTTTTGCGCCCTTTTCGATTCCAGCTGGCGAGTCGCATATGATGTAATCAAACTCGCTTTTTCTGAGTTTGTGCATAACTCGCGCAATACCTTCAATAGTGAGTGCATCTTTATCGCGCGTTTGAGACGCGGGCAATATATAAAGGTTATCAATCCTTTTATCTTTAATCAGTGTTTGATGCAAACTGGACTCTTGATTAACAAGATTAACCAGGTCGTACACCACCCTGCGCTCGCAACCCATAATGAGATCGAGGTTTCGCAGACCGACATCGAAGTCGATAACCACTGTTTTGAAGCCTCGCTGAGCAAGGCCCGTTGCAATAGATGCACTTGTGGTTGTTTTTCCGACCCCACCCTTACCTGAGGTCACAACAATTGTCTTGGTCAAGCTAACACTCCCGATAAATTTGTATCTACAAGTGGCTCTATATTGAGCCTGTCTTTATCCAGCCATATTTGTGCAGGTTTACCGCGCAGCTCGGCAGGTATTTCTTCAAGTACTCTAAAATTGCCAGCTACCGAGACCAGTTCTGCCTCGAGAGATTGGCAAAATATGCGAGCGGACGTGCTGCCCGATACCCCGCACAAAGCCCGGCCTCTTAACGGGCCATAGACATGAATATTCTGATCGGCAAGCACTTCTGCACCCGCACCAACAGGCCCCATGATGATCAAATCGGTGTCTCGCGAATACATCTGCTGGCCAGAGCGCACCGGACGCGTGACCAGCATGGGCGATTTGACCAAAACCTCGACTTCCTTGGCGATGGCAATATCTTCGTCAGCAACCGCTTCTGATTCAATTTCAGCCTTATTTTCAGTCGACGTGCCTGATGAACTACCAGACGCCTCAGCAGATGCCGGTTCGGCTACTTTTTCCGTCTTCGCGTCATTATGCTGACGCCTAGTGCTTACTTCAAGCAATGGTAACGCGATTGACGCGGCAAACGGTGAAGATTTGTCAGTAACACTGGCAACGATCGGCAAAAGCTTATGTTTGCGAATTCGCTCAACCAATTCTGCCGAATCAAAATTTTCGCCATCAGCCAGCACGGCCTCTACGCCGCTCAGATCGACAACCACGGGTGAGTTATTAAAAAACCCGGGCGCTTGTTGCACTTTGTCAGCGATCTGTTTATCAATAACACTTAGATCGGCCGTGTGCAGCTTAAGTGACATGAAAGTGTACATGCCTCCTTTTAACTCAACCTCTTTTTTGCCTGACACTATCGGTATTTTCCGTGTGTGG
>CALIMV010000011.1 GCA_938045275.1 uncultured Granulosicoccaceae bacterium | reverse complement strand
GATCTTGATGCTCACCAGCGATACAAATTATTAATCGGGACTGTTGTACCTCGTCCAATTGCCTGGGTGACCACCGTATGTCCAGATGGAGTGATGAATGCCGCACCGTACAGTTTTTTTAACTGCCTTTCTGCAGATCCTCCTATTCTTGCTTTAGGCATTGAGAATCACTCTGACATGTCGTTCAAGGACACGGCTCGTAATATCCGCCTGACGGAGCAATTCACCGTTAACATTGTTGACTATGCCACTGTACAGGCAATGAGTATCACGGCCATCGATTTTCCAGCAGACGTCAATGAACTCGACATGGCTGCAGTTACTGCTGTGCCCGGCACAAAAGTGATCTGCCCCAGAATACAGGAAGCACCAGTATCGCTTGAATGCAGAAGACACACCGGTCTGTCATTTGGCAAATCGCGTGAAATCATCTTAGGGGAAGTATTAGCAGTTCATATTCGCGAAGGCCTGGTCGAAACCGATCGACTGCATGTGGATCAGTCAGAACTCGACGCTGTAGGCAGAATGGGTGGTCATGGATACGCTACAACACGCGATTATTTTGACCTAGAAACGCCGTCGTTGAAAGAGTGGAAAATAACGCCCAAAAATAAGTGAACGCCCCTATACCCCTTGAAAAAACGGCGTATCTTTACCGCAGCGGCGCTGCTAGCGAAAGGAAAGCCACACCTGACGTGTGGCTTTCGTTACTAAACGTTATTAGCTTTGCGGCGGCAACAGCACCTGATCAATCACATGGATAACACCATTGGTGGCTTCTACATCTGCGGACGTAACAGTCGCGCCGTTAATCTTGACCCCATCCGAGCCATCAATTTTCAGTTCTTGACCTTCTACAGTAGCAGCCATAGTTTCAGTCCCGGCCACATCGCTTGCCATTACTTTGCCGGCAACCACATGATAGGTAAGAATAGCGACTAACTTCTCTTTATTCTCAGGCTTCAGTAAGTCTTCCACTGTTCCTTCGGGCAACGCTGCAAAAGCTTCGTCTGTAGGGGCAAATACAGTAAATGGACCTTCACCTTTCAAGGTATCTACCAACCCTGCTGCTTCAACGGCGGCAACAAGTGTATTGAAACTACCGGCCCCTGCTGCTGTATCAACAATGTCTTTTTTCATGCTACCGGCGAATACCGATGCCGAGAGAACCAACGCGCCTAGTATTGCGGTTACTTTTACTATTGTTCTAATCATCGAAAGTTCCTGTAATTGATTTAAGTAACTAAATTTCAAGGAGCAGCTCGATGCGCATCATCACTACCTGACCCTTCTACGGTAGAGTCGTTGTTTGGATCACTAACAATATTTAGGCAATAGCGTTGCAGGCTTGGCTGCGTTACACCCTGCCTATCTGCTCTGATGGCAGTGGCCTGCGGTACGGGATAACTAAAAATAAGAGAAGAAGACTGATCACTCAGATCAGTCCTCTTCAATACCACTTGGAGGAGGAGATTCAATAGTAGCGAGGCTATTGCGAGCTGTCTGCCGTTAATTCTGCAGTGCGGTGATGCAATTTTTGATCACTCTTTGTAGCCGCCTTATTAACAGAGTCCAGCGCAGTCCACATCAATCGATCATGCTTATCTCCAGTCCCAACGGAGAATTTGCATGTCCCAACCCCAGATCACCAAATGTCAGCCGTATCGGCGTGAGCATTTATTGGCCGTAGCAGCCCATGATAGGACTATTGTCGAGTATGCAGCTGCCAACAATCTTAGTGTGAACGCGCTTCGGTACTTTTTGAGCAGTACACCGATAGACACAAACGCATGGTTTTAATTACTGTGTTGTGTTTATGTCCGAGTATTTGAGCTTCATCGAAGCGCTCTTTCTCGTTTAGAACATTGCTTAAGAGTAAGCACAGGGGTTAATTAAATGACCGTGATTAAAAGTTATTTTTCCCTTTAGATTACGCACCGCAAAAGTGCAACGCGATTATAAGTATCGTCAGTAGTGCATTCACAACTTCCTTTGCTTTCGTGTAGTGCAGCACTCGTCTTTCGTAACACCGCTGGTATGCATATAGTCACTGACATTAGAATTTGTTTACCGACGTATTAATTAATATTGTTTGCGTATGTGGATCCAATAACGCTATTTTCAAGGACAACAAAAACAGATAGGAGACGTCAATGATTTTTTTCAACCGCATTGTTAATGCCATAATTATTCGAAAAAAAATAGAGACCCTAGATTATCTTCGAGCGATGTCAGAAAACCAGCTTATTGATGGTGGTTATTCCCCAGCACTGATTAATCAAGGGATTAGTGCTTGGCCATGGCGTGAGGATCACCAATCGGAAAAGTTGTCGAAAAGTGAATGGCTGATTGCCGAGGAACAACTCTGCGTCAATGAGTTGGAACGCCTTACCGACTCCGAGTTAACCGATCTGGGCTTGTCCCGCAGTTCTATTCGACAGTCGGTACGACTCGGACTTCCGGGTATTAATAAAAACGCGGCACATCGGGCAGCCTAATGCTTTCTATCGCGAGCAAGGACACTGACACCAACACTATCCGTCGCGCAAACACCGTTGCGTATGAGGAAGCCCGACTTTGGATTGGCCGTCGTCTCATACTACGGAAACCACTGTTGGGGTTCGAGCCAGGGAAGCGCTGTGTGGTCATGTGCGTTGTAGATTTTGGTGACGAACCGCTGCTCTGGATCGTAACTGATGATAAACACCAAATTGAGGTTGATCAATTGGAGTTGTCTTGCATCTCTGACTATTTTCGACAACAACAAACAGAGTCTCTCACTCGAGCAGGCAGTGAAGCCCCGTTGTTTCATTGTTAATTTGTGTTTATTGCGAAATTAGCAAATCAAAAGGCAATTGTAGTTTTTACTTAAATAAGAAAGGAACATTAATATGAAATTCATTCCTAAAATGGCAGAAATTCTCGACAATCATGGCAAGAGAAAAATGCTATACCATCTCCGTTTAATGTCAGACCGGCAATTAATAGACTGCGGCTACTCACCAGAACTTCTGAGAGATGGAGTTAAGGCATGGCCGTGGAAGGAGTTACCAGAAGAT
>CALIMV010000010.1 GCA_938045275.1 uncultured Granulosicoccaceae bacterium | reverse complement strand
GCGGAACAAATTGCCATCAAACTGGCTTCGACTGTTGAAAAAAACCTCAGTGAAACAATCGAAACACATGGCAAGGCAAGCCTGGTTGTTTCCGGTGGCAGTACGCCACTACCGTTTTTCAGACACCTTTCGCAAGCATCGCTTGACTGGTCTGCAATTGATGTCACGCTTGCAGATGAACGATGGGTTTCCGAAGAGCACGAGGATAGTAATGCGCAATTCGTCAAAAAGCACTTTCTTACCGGTGCAGCATCAAGTGCTCGTTTTTTTAGCCTATATCGGGACAAAACGCCGGAAAGTGCAATTGACGAAATCCAAAAAGCGTTAGGTGAAATGACGCAGCCCTTTTCTGTTGTTGTTTTGGGCATGGGAGGGGATGGTCATACCGCCTCGTTGTTTCCGGATACCGAAGGGCTTGAAGATGCACTGAATTTAGACAACCGCCAGATGCTGGCTGTTCTTCGTCCTGCAACGGTAGCTCAGGTCAGAATTACATTAACTCGTGCTGCATTGTTGCAATCTCGTTATCGGTATTTACACATTACCGGCGAGCAAAAGCGCGACGTACTGACTAATGCATTAGAGCACGATGTCGAGATTCCACTGCCGATTGCCTCTTTTTTTGAAAAACATCTGCCTCCTATATCGGTATACTGGTCTCCTTAGCGAAACCGGTACTGTATTAGTATGCTCGCGAAAATTAAATCGGCGCGTGACGGCTTAAGAAAGTCGGAGCAGAAGGTAGCAGACGTTATTCTGGCAGACCCTGATAACAGTGTGCAATCGTCAATCCAAACCATTGCTTCCATGGCATCGGTAAGTGAACCGACTGTCATCCGATTTTGCAGAGCGCTTGATTGTGTTGGATTTCAGCAGTTCAAGCTTCGGTTGGCTCAGGATCTGGCCAGCCGTGGTACCTTTTTTTACCGAGATGTCACCGCAGACGATTCCAGCAAAGAGCTGACTCACAAAATTATCGATGGCGCTATTGCATCGCTGGTGCATGTTCGTAATCAATTAAATTATGATTCTCTCGATAAAGCTATTCAGTATTATGTAAATTGTCAGCGCATTGAATTGTATGGTTCTGGTGGCTCCGCAATTGTGGCCCAAGATGCGCAGTTAAAACTATTCCGACTTGGCAAGCCCGCAATCGCCTATTCCGATCCACATATCCAGCATTCGGCTGCGGCACTGTTAGACGATAAAGCACTGGTGATCGCTATATCTCATTCTGGCCGCAATCAGGATTTGCTAACTACGGTGCAACTGGCTAAAGATGCACGTTCCAAAGTCGTTAGTGTTACGGCAACAAAATCGCCGTTGGCTGAGTTATCAGATGTAAACCTGAGTGTTGATGTCACAGAAGACAGTGATATTTTCTCACCAGTAAAATCGCGACTGGCACAAATGGTGGTGCTCGATGTGTTAGCTGTGGGCGTAGCGGTGCAGGGTGGGGAAGATATGCTTCAACAATTGGCAAAAGCACGACGCGCAATTGATTTCAAGTTTGTTTGATTATCGGGATGTCTATGATTGTCGTGATTTCAATGCGACAAACATTCCGAAGGTATTCTGGCTGTATAGCCCCAACGGCGTGAACAATTAGAAGGCTCCACGCGAGACAGCGCCACACATGAAAACTGTTCTGTTGCTAAACCAATAGACGATGAACGTTTTTCCGTTGCAAATATATTCGGTTTAGTTAGACTCGGCAGTGGCTCCAAACTCAGATACTTTTTCTGGGTCGAGTAGTACCCGAGCTCGCGAAAAGATTTTGTCACTTACCAATCTGAAAATGGCAGTACCCGAGTTGTTCACATCAACACTGAGTGGATCGGTAAAGTCGGCACTGGTCGATACCTGAATCTCATAGCCGGGTGCGGATTCTGGCGGGTCAATAATATTTACCAGAAACTCATTGCCATTACGTGTTACCGCAGTGTCGACAGGCTCAATTGATTCGTCGATGGCTGCCACAACAATCTTTGTTGGAGACTTGATGCCTTTGAGGCCGTAATTGTCTATACCTCTAACATTAAAAAAATACTCGCCAGGATCGATGTCTTCGATAGATAAAATGCTTTGTGTTTCGTTGTAGTTGGCGACAACCTGCTGTCCGTTTTCATCAGTGGAAATGTTGACCAGGTATTGTTCCACATCGGATAGTGAGAACCAGGATACTTGATCGCCTTTGGCTGCACGTGTTGGGATGTATCGGTAGACTGGTGCAGGCAGTAGAGCGATAGGGTCAAGCGGTGGCGTGTTGGCTCCAACAACGGTACCGAAACCTTGATCCAGAGGCAGATCATCGTTGGCTCCGGATTCCAGTACGACTTCACCTTCAGTGACGCCGACTAATATGTCTGTTTTTACCGCATTGATCTCAAAAAGGGTCCCTCGTACAGCTGCAGATGCGTACGGCGTGTTAATGGTAAATTCGGTGGGCTGGCCGTCTCGACGTTGTACATCTGACGACACTTCACCCTGAGCTGAACGCACTCTGATCAGACAACTGTCGTCTGTTTCAAGACAATTTAATTTTTCCAGTTTGGCGTGCGTCAAAGGCTGCAGGTTAATCACGGAGCCAGAAGCGAATTGCAAACTGACAAAGCCATCTTTACCCGTTTTAACCAGTTCGTTAAGGTAAACCTTGTCGTCGCGTTTTAACGGTTCGGCGTTCTTACTTGCTGTGCCTTTTGCGAATATGACAGTGGCAAACTGTCGCTCCACTGGCGTAAACAGGGGAATACGGATAATCTGGCCTGGAGAAACCGGATCGGATTCCTTCATGGCATTGAAGTTAGCCAGCATCGACGATAGTCCGGTTTTGCCGAACTCGCGTTTTGCGATTGATCGCAAAGTATCGCCTTCCTCAACTATCACATTTCGTGTGATTATTGAGTCACTCTTGGATTGCGCTAACGCCGTAGCATTTGGCAATATCAGTGACGCTAAAAACAGCAATACAGCGCCATAGAGGCTAGTGTTTCGTAATACTTTTGCGAACGTCACACGTGTATGCGATTGTCTTTTGGACGACCGGCTTGATTGCGTATTTTTCATACGTGAACTTTACCGCGAGAGCGTCATAGTTGCTACAGGCAACTGTGGTAACTCGCTTTATGTTCGGCAATTAAATGTAAAGGATTGTGAACTGGTCCGTTTACACTGGCCATTTTAACTTTAGTTTTCAATATTGTTTTTAACCTGAAGAACCTATAACTCTTTAAGTCGAGTAAGCCGAAGCATGTTGGTTGTACCGGTTCTGCCAAATGGCATGCCTGCGGTGATCGCTATAATTTCACCCATTTCTCCAAAGCCTTCCTGCAAAGTGATATTTATTGCATTCGCAACCATCTCGTCAACACTGGACATTTCAGCGGATAGCACCGCATGCACGCCCCAAACCAGGGCTAGCTTTCGCGCAGTCTCTTGATAAGGTGTGCAACCAATCACTGGCGCTTCTGGTCTTTCTCGTGCCGCTCGAAAACTGCTGAACCCAGACTCTGTATAGGTAAAGGTTGCAGCTAGGGGAAGCACGTTGGAGATGTGATGCAGTGAGGAACTTATAGCATCAGCAACTGTGTCACCGGGCGCTGGTAGACTGGCATCGATTGACTTTCGATAATAAACATCGCGTTCCACTTCGATAACTATGCGGTCCATGGCTGTTGCGGCTTCAATCGGGTATTCGCCAGCGGCTGTTTCAGCAGAGAGCATCACAGCGTCAGAGCCGTCGTAAACGGCAGTTGCTACGTCAGAGGATTCTGCTCGAGTCGGAACTGGCGAGCTGATCATTGACTCAAGCATTTGCGTGGCAATAACCACAGGCTTACCTTCGCGACGGGCTGCCCGAACTATCTGTCGTTGAATGACAGGGACTTTTTCCTGCGGCATTTCCACACCGAGATCGCCTCGTGCCACCATCACGCTATCGCTGAGTGCGACTATATCTTTTAGGTGTTTGATGGCTGTTGGTTTTTCCAGCTTGGCCATTATGGCAGCTCGTTGTTTGACCAACCCACGCATTTCAGTAAGGTCTTCAGGTCGTTGTACAAAGGACATAGCAACCCAGTCAACCCCCAATGACAGCGCGAACTCCAGGTCGACTCGGTCTTTGTCAGTTAGCGGCGAAATCGGGAGTACGACATCGGGTACATTGACCCCCTTGTTGTTGCTGATAGTACCGCCCACCACGACTTCAGTGAGCGCGTGCTTGTCATCAAATTCGATTACTTTCAGTCGAATCTTGCCGTCATTAACCAGTAATTGAGAGCCCAGTTCAAGGGCTGCAAAAATCTCTGGGTGGGGCAGAGTCACGCGCGTTTGATCACCAGGTTCATCAAGCATATCGAGCGTAAACTGTTGTCCGGTTTCAAGCTCTTCAGCAACATTTTTGAACTGACCGACACGCAATTTAGGGCCCTGCAGATCTGCCAGTATCCCAATTGGTCGCTTGCGAGATTGCTCTACTTGCCTGATAAAACTGTGCGTTTGAGCATGATCGTCGTGTGTGCCGTGACTGAAATTGAGACGGAATACATCGATACCTGCATCGAACAGTTCGCCTATTTTTTCGAGTGAATTACTTGCAGGGCCAAGGGTTGCGATAATTTTTGCGTCTCTACGCCTTCTCATACAATTTTGTTGTTCTATTTGGTCGAAAATGGAATTGGGTAATTCAGCTACATAACTGAATGTCGGTAACGCACGAGTTGGGTTTTTCGTATCACATGGCGCCAACCAGACATTTTAGCCTACTTTGACCATCATACGTCAGCGTTTTATGATTGGAGGCATTGCGTGCCGGAAGTGTGCATACATCACACCGAGCCTTTGTTTTGGTAGCAATTTTACCGGTCGCTTATAGGGTACGCTAGAGTAGTTCTGCCACTTTACAATTTATAGTTGAGCTGAGTATGTCGTCAAATGCTGCGAAATCACCCCAGACGTCCGAGTCAGATGCTTCCGCAAAGCGTCAGGAGTACGCTCAGGATTTATCAGTATGGTTACCAAAGACGTGTATTTTGAGCAGTCCAGAGCAGCTTAGACCCTACGAGTCTGATGGTCTGACTGTCTTCAAGAAAAGCCCCTTACTTGTTGTGCTACCTGAGACAATTGAACAAATTCAGGCGGTTTTGAGATGGGCAAATAGCAAACAAGTGCCGGTTGTCGCCCGTGGTGCTGGCACTGGCCTGTCTGGTGGAGCATTGCCACACGAAGATGGCATCCTGTTGGGATTGGCAAAATTCAACCAGATTCTGGAACTCAATACCGAGCTCGGATTTGCGCGTGTACAACCGGGTGTACGTAATTTGGCCATCTCAGACGCTGCTCGTCCGCATGGTTTGTACTACGCCCCCGACCCATCATCGCAAATTGCATGCACTATCGGAGGTAATGTTGCGGAGAATTCTGGTGGTGTGCACTGCTTGAAATACGGACTTACTGTTCACAATGTTATGGCGGTAACCGTAGTGACTATCGACGGTGAGCTGTTAAAAATCGGGTCCAATGCACTCGATAGTGCAGGATACGATTTACTTGCGTTGCTTAACGGGTCTGAAGGCATGTTGGCCGTTGTTGTAGAAGTCATTGTGAAACTGTTGCCCATCCCGCCATCGGCCAAGTTAGTGATGGCAGCATTTAACAGCGTAGAAGATGCTGGCAATGCGGTTGGTCAAGTCATTGCGGCGGGCATAATACCTGCCGGGTTGGAATTAATGGACAAGCCCGCTATGCAGGCGGCCGAGGCATTTGCTCATTGCGGTTATCCGACTGAGTCAGCGGCTCTTTTGTTGTGCGAGCTGGATGGACTTGAAGAGGAGGTGACAGCGCAAATTGGTAAGGTGACTCGTGTGTTTGAATCTTGCAATGTTGCTGAATTACGTGTCGCTGAATCAGAGGAAGAGCGATTGCTTTTATGGAAGGGTCGCAAATCAGCCTTTCCAGCCGTCGGTCGACTAGCGCCTGATTATTATTGCATCGATGGGACGATTCCGCGTGGCCAATTGCCGTACGTACTGCGACGTATGGAACAATTGTCTGCTGAGTATGAGCTACCTGTAGCGAACGTGTTTCATGCCGGTGATGGCAATCTACATCCGTTGATTTTGTTTGACGCTAACGTGCCTGGAGAAACAGAACGTACAGAAGCATTGGGTAGTCGTATTCTGTTGTTGTGCGTAGAGGTGGGTGGTACGGTAACCGGAGAACACGGCGTCGGTGTAGAAAAGATAAATGAAATGTGTGTGCAATTTGATAAAGATTCGCTACAGCAGTTTCACGCCATAAAAGCCGCTTTCGACCCCGATGGGTTGCTGAACCCGGGTAAGGCTGTGCCAACCTTACAGCGATGTGCAGAGTTTGGGGCAATGCATGTTCACAAAGGGGAGCTGCCGTTTCCAGAACTGGAAAGATTCTAATCGTGCTGAATCAGGATAAAACGGATCAAATCGTTGATCAGGTGCGTGATGCACTCGAAACTAAATCACCGATCAATATTGTCGGTGGTAATAGCAAGCACTTTCTTGGCAGAAGCCAACCGGCAACTAGTTTAAATACGACTGAACATAGCGGTGTCGTCAGTTACGAACCGACAGAACTGGTAGTAACAGTGCGAGCAGGCACGTCTATGCAGGCGCTGAACTCACTGTTGCATGAGAATGGCCAGATGTTGGCATTTGAACCACCCGTTCTGGATACGGGAACCATTGGCGGTGTGCTGGCTTGTGCTCTATCTGGACCCGCTAGACCATTTGCGGGCGCTGCCCGCGACTATGTGCTGGGAATGCGGGTTGTAAACGGCCAAGCTCAAACTTTGCGTTTTGGTGGTGAGGTAATGAAGAATGTGGCCGGTTACGATGCTGCGCGGTTACAGGTTGGTGCGTTTGGCACACTGGGTGTGCTGTTGGAAACGTCCATGAAAGTGCTGCCAGTACCGGAAACGCAAATCACTGTACAGCAAGAACTATCTCAAACCAATGACACCACTGACATAGTGAAATACTTGCGCCAACCTTTGCCTGTTAGCGCCGCGGCTATTATCGGTAACACGCTATACA
>CALIMV010000009.1 GCA_938045275.1 uncultured Granulosicoccaceae bacterium | reverse complement strand
ATTCTCAATACGAAATTCACGAAAGAATTCAAAGCAATTCTGGTGCGTGAAGGTGTATAACCGATCTTGTGTCCAGTGCGAGCACTGAACTGCAACGCGTTCGCCGAACGATTTGTCCGATCCATAAAAGAGGAATGCTTAAATCGCTTGATTTTGTTTAGTGAAGCATCTTTGCGCCGCTCGATCAATGAATTTGTTCTGCACTATCACACAGAGCGAAATCATCAAGGTGTGGGAAACAGATTGTTGAGACCATTAGTCGGTTCCAGTTTTTCCAATGATCCAGTCTACCGTCGTGAACGATTGGGTGGAATGCTTAACTATTATCATCGCGAAGCGGCATGAATAGGCCATTCGTATTTTTGCGCACTACTCGGTGCGCAGCGTTTGGGTGATTTCGCCATAAGTTAAGCATGGAGGGCAGCGCTAAATTATGCGGTGACTGGCTTGTGGTAGAGTTGTGAGGCAGCGTAACAAGCATGTGAAGTACGACGATAACACTGGTATAAAATAAATTACTATTGGCTGACTACTGTAACGCCTGGCTTTTGTACGGGTTTTCCAGTAATGATAGTTTTCAATGAGCTTCAGTTGAAGAATGGAACATTAAAATGAAACAAATTTCACGGATGTTTGTGTTGCTCCCCATCCTGATCTTTCTAACTAGCTGCGATCGATCACCTGATCACATTGTCGTTGACTCCAAAAATCTTTCCGCCAGCATTCCACCAGATTTCCGTATGCTTGCACGAGAAGAGATCTCTGCAATAATTTCGCTAAACGGCATCGCAACTACTCACCAGGGTTCAGATCATCTAGCTGGAAGCTGGCAGATTCCAATTGATGTTGAAGTTGGTCAATCTTATGATCTTTCGATTCAATGGTTTTTAAATGATTTGTTGTTAATGGAAGAAACAGGCGTATTCACAGTCAGCGAAGACGAATTGGAAATTCGCCCAGTACTCGACTTTGTAAACACAGGTTTGAGAAAGTTCGACAACGACTGTGATGGGCTGAGCAATTTGTTGGAAGTCAGGCAGGGAAGTAATCCGGAAATGGCGGAAGATGCTGGTAATGGAATCTGTTTGGGCGAGCCCGATGAATCTGTTGAATTAACTGAAGCCAACAGAGCATTCGTTACCAGTTTTCATGATGATTTTATACAGGTATCTCAAGATAATGTTGTCCAGCGCTTTGAACAACCGTTGCAAATACGAAAAAGCACAGATCTGCCATCTCAATATGGATTTAACTTGTATGCTCCTCCAATCGATGGCGCAACTGTTCGAGCAACGATAAATTTAGCGATCGATAATGAGGCAAAAATAGCTCAAGTTCGCTTTACACGAGCATTGGCAGAGTCTGCGTCCCCGTTTACAGGCAGCAGATGTTTTTCGTATGTCTCGGAAGCGAGCGGACTGCCCGAATCGGGATGCGACATGCCTTTCGACTGGCAGGAGTACGTTTGGTATTCTCTGGTACTTGAGCAAACTGGTGATCAATGGGTAGCGTCTATCAAGAACATGAGCACCGGTTTAGAAGAACAAATTGGTTCGTTTACAGGCGATACCGTTCACCGCTGGCAGTCTTTGCAGATTGGAATTGGCCTTGGCGGCACTTTTTCCGCTAATGACTGCACCACAGGTGTGCAACCCATACGAGCGCACTATGGCCGTGCCATTGTAAACTCCAGGTTTTTCTCTGAGCCACTGATGACTAGGACTGACATCGGGAACTGCGTTACAGCAAGCGGTGATTGGAATCTCAGCAGTCGACCTGAACTAGAACGCCCGACTTATGCGTTTGAATTGGGATCACGAGAGTAAAAATGGCTCTTCACCGCCAATACACCAGCTTGCAGGTAGAGCTATTTGAGGTCCAGTCTGAATCGAAACGATCTCCCTGATTCATCACCTGATTAACGAAGTATCTTTACCGTGCTGTCGATAAAGAGGGCAACACGATTGATTTCCTACTGACTGCCAAGTGTGACACGAAGGCGGCCCGGCGATTTCTAAACAAAGCAATTGGCTCTAACGGGAAGCCGAGCCTTATCAATATAGACAAGAGTGGCGCCAACACCGCGGCTATCAAACAGTACAATCGAGATGAAGATAAGCGAGTCAAGATCCGTCAATGCAAATATTTAAATAATATTTTCGAGCAAGATCATCGCTTCACACTTTCATGTACTTTCAATTTCACCGGCAACTGCTTGCCGTCGACGGTTAGTTTTTCAATGTCGGCAGACAGTGTTTGCAATATTTGATTGTGCTCGGCTTTGCCGAATTGTGCTGCTTTTAATTTGTTGGCAGTCCGACATGCAGCACGTTTAGTTTTTCATCAGGCGGTCGGAACACCTGAGGATCAAGACTGCACAGCGTAATGTTGTCGGTAATGGAGACATACCGCTGTGGCGAAAGCCATTGAAGGTGCTGACCAGAAAACAATACTTAATATTATAACTGGCTATACAAATAGCATAACAGGTTCCTGTAGGTATATGGTGTTGATTACTATTCTAAGCTAGTGATAACTGTTTGTAGAGCCTCAAGTCAACATGCTGCGATCATGTAGCTTTTGTGATGCATATGGCGGGACTTTGGACCCA
>CALIMV010000008.1 GCA_938045275.1 uncultured Granulosicoccaceae bacterium | reverse complement strand
AGGTGCCTTTTAGCCAATTTAAAATAAGTTCCGGAACGCGACTGTCAAGTGGTTCCTCTGACAACTGCTTATACTTGAACGTTGATGGAGCCTCTTCGTCGGCTCGTAATATGTGCGTTAAGTTGCTCAATATGTGAGATTCAACCGGTGCGTTCACTAACTCTGTCACTATTTGCGCGTCTTCAGGCAGACACTGCAAATCTTTTTCACCGCCAATTGCAAGCGTTGATACTTTTACTTTACGGTATACATCTACAGGTTCAATGCCGCAAAGCTCTCGCAACCATTTAGCATTGATCAATGTTTTTTTAAACTTGAAAGTCGGCTTATTAGAATTTTTGATTTGCTTCATGATTTTACGTTGCTTTTTTAACTGATTACCGCTTAAGCGTAGAAACAATCTGACCACAAATCCTTTTAGACCGGGTATCACACTGACCTCATCAAGCGTACGTTGCAATTGCCGTTCAATGACCAGCTCCATATTCTGCAAAAAAGGTGTCAGTAAAATTTGACCTTTAACGCTCGGGTTTCGAACGCTCAAAAAAGCCGCAATCAAGGTGCCTTCAGAGTGACCTAATAGATATTTTTCTGTGTTGTCGAGTTCTGCAAACGTATTCAATGCATTTAACCACTCACCGGCGTCATCAACAAAATCGTAGAAGCCTGTTTCGTGATACTGCCCCTCACTGCCTGCACAACCTCGCTTGTCAAAACGAAGACTGGCTATGCCTGCATTAGCGAATGAATGCGCAAGACTGTTCAATATATTGAGCTGAAGCTTCATCGCATTGGAGTTACGATCAACCTCTCCACTGCCGGGAATCATCAAAACAACTTTTCGTGGCACCTCACTTTTATGTAGACAAAGTGTGCCTGCCAACTTAGCGCCATTAACCTGGATGGATTTTTCGTGTTCAACAAAGCATGTAGAATCAGTCATATGGCGTATTTATACATTCTCAATTTACTACGAAGGCAAAAATTGGCGCGGTACAGTATTGCATAACATTGGTCCGGCCTACACAGCTTTATCATGACGTTCTTGTACCATGCTACATCTCACACTATTTATGACCTATTCGCACAACGCCTGCAACGGGTCGATTCCAGCTAAAAGACACGATTACAGACCCATTTAAAACCGGTATCATGACAAGCATCCAGTTTTATTGACTACAAAACCCTATGAATACGCCCGAATCTATTAGCACAAGCAAAACTGCACAAAACCTGTTGAACAACAGTTTGTCGGAATCCGATCCAGACATTATGCGCGCCATTGAAGCAGAGCTGGGCCGACAGCAACACGAGATTGAACTTATCGCTTCTGAAAATATCGTCTCTAAGTCGGTGATGGAAGCTCAAGGCTCTGTGATGACAAATAAATACGCCGAAGGCTACCCTGGCAGACGCTATTACGGTGGTTGCGAATACGTTGATGTCGCTGAAGACCTGGCTCGTGATCGAGCCAAACAGCTGTTTAACTGTAATTTCGTCAACGTGCAGCCGCATTCAGGTGCACAGGCAAATCAGGCCGTGTTTTTCGCACTGCTGCAACCAGGTGATACCTATATGGGACTCAACCTTGCTGCTGGTGGTCACCTGACTCATGGCTCTCCGGTAAACCAATCTGGCAAGTGGTTCAACGTTGTGCCTTACGGCGTGGACGAAACAACTCACGTCATTAACTACGATGAAGTTGAAGAGCAAGCCAGACAATGTAAGCCTAAACTTATTATTGCTGGTGGCTCAGCCTATCCACGCACGCTTGATTTTGCACGCTTTCGAAAAATCGCTGACAGTGTTGGTGCAAAACTAATGGTCGATATGGCGCACTTCGCAGGCCTTGTTGCAGGTGGGGTTCACGCTAACCCACTCGATTTTGCCGATGTAGTCACTACAACTACGCACAAAACTCTACGCGGACCACGTGGCGGAATGATCTTGTCTAACGACACAGACCTGGGAAAAAAATTCAATTCATCCGTTTTTCCTGGTCTTCAGGGTGGTCCACTGATGCATGTTATTGCTGCTAAAGCGGTAGCCTTCGGGGAAGCCCTAAAGCCAGAATTTAAGACTTATTCGCAAAATGTGGTCAACAATGCCAGAGTGTTGGCTGAAACAATCGCACAAGGCGGTTCCGACATTGTTTCAGGCGGAACAGATACACACTTGCTTCTGGTCGATTTACGCAATAAAAAAATTACCGGCAAGGCGGCGGAAGCGGCGTTGGGCAACGCCGGAATCACCTGTAATAAAAATGGCATTCCTTTCGATCCTGAATCTCCGTTTGTTACCTCTGGTGTGCGACTCGGCTCTCCTGCAGCAACTACAAGAGGCTTCGGTGAAGTCGAATTTAGTCAAGTCGGTGAAATGATCAATACCGTGCTCGATGGTTTGTCTGAAAATGGCGAAGAGGGCAATGCAAAAATCGAAAGCGACATTAAAGCATCGGTAGTAGAACTGACAGCAAAATTTCCGATTTACTAGTGTGGTGTAACAGCAAAAAATAATCTGCTGTAAGTAGTTTTATCACCATTGATCGCGTGGGATAATAGCACCTGAATGCGAAATAACGCGAAGCGCACAAGCGTGCCCTGCTTGCAGCGCTTCGTGTTCGTTTTTTCCGGCAAGAATTGAGCTTAAGTAACCCGCATTAAAGCTATCGCCAGCAGCTGTAGTGTCTACCACCTTATGCGGGCTCAAAGGCGCAACAGTATTCTGCACAAATGATTCATGAACTGAATCATTTAACGATCGAGGACCTAGAGCACCCCGCTTTAGCGCACCATGTATAAGCCCATAACTTCGAAGACGCGCTAGCAGAGCAGCTTCATCGACATCATGAAACAACATTTTTTCATCATCGATTGACGGTAACGCAATATCCGTTATACGCCAGGTAGCCGCAATGATTTCTCTGGCGACATCTTCAGATTCCCACAATGTGGGCCGGTAATTGGAATCAAACACAACGCGAACCTGGTGTTCGTTTCTGAGTCTGGCAAGTTCTGCTAACAACGCCATTCGAACCTCGTTAGGTAGAATGGCTAATGAAATAGCAGATAAAACGATAACACTGAATCCGTTTAGAACCGCAAAGTTGCACTGCGAATCTTTTGCGTCATGTTGAAACAGTGTGCGTGCCGCCGACTCACTGCGCCAGTAGCTAAATGTGCGCTCGCCCGATTGATCAGTCGTTATCGCATAAAGGCCGACCAAGCGTGTGCTTGATCGACCTATTCTTGAGGTATTGATCGACTCATCGCTCAATCGACGAACCAGGCGATCAGACAAAGTATCCTGCCCCACTACGGTTATGTAGGAGACTTCTGATGTTTCATCCAGCATTCTGTTTAGGTAGATGGCTGTGTTCATCGTGTCGCCAGCAAACCCCAACGACGGCGCCTGATCTTCATCGCTTCCGAGCATGAGTTCGGCCATCGCCTCACCAACACACGCTATCTTGATGGTTGATTTATCCTTTTTCACAGATTAACTTCGCACTCAATTTCATTTAAATAACTAACACAATTACTCTTCTGTAGAGCACAATAATCAAACAGGCTTATCCATCACTCCGTGAGGCATAGTAAGCCTGGACAACAGGATCACTGTTCACACGCTCCTGAAGTGCCGCCAACGCCGGGCTAAGCTTATCTACGAAGTCTGCTGGTACATGATCCAGATTTCCAGACCGCATCATTTTTAACATTGTAGCCATTTTCAAGTCGGCAATAGTCAAACACTGGTTGGCAAAATAATTACCGCCACCACGAGCCAGTAGCCCATCGAGTCCTTTGATAAATACGGTTAGCCGCCCGTTCATCAAAGCCTCTCGAGCTTGCTTTAACTCATCACCTTCCAATCCGAAGGTTTGAACAACATAGTGATTGAGATCTTCAAGTGCATCAAGTACTTCGTCACAATACAACGCCTGCAGTGGGTCGTCAGGGTATAAGTTGCACATTTTGCCCACGTAACGACTGATGGCGTTTGACTGCGTAACAATATTGCCATTCAACTCAATAAATGGAACCGCATGAAACGGCGCATTTTGACGTTTTTCCCCAAATTCCGGAAATGACCAGCGAATATCTTCGTAGCTCAATCCCGCAGCATGCATTGCTATGCGAATGGGTTCTGCTCTTCCACCATCGATATCAAAATAGGTCACTTTATAATCGCTCATGCATCACTCTCTGTGTCAGGCTGTTAGTCGGTAAAATACGAACTCTGCAAGGATAAACCAAAATGTCAACATCGGTTGATCGCACGCACAATTAAAAAGGCTCATAACGGTCGCAAAACCACACTAGGATCTCAACAGGAAGTCTGCTAAATTGACTTTATGGACTATGCAACAACGGACAAAGCCCTAGACTTACCCGGTAAAGACCGAGCACAACTTGCCGGTTCGCTCAAACAACAGGGTTATGTTACCGACCCCTCACTTATTTCCAGCCTCTACCTGCTTGAAAAACTTGGCAAACCTTTATTGGTTGAAGGCGAAGCCGGGGTCGGTAAAACTGAAATAGCCAAATGTTTAGCTAAGGCACAAGGGCGCAAACTCATTCGACTGCAATGCTACGAAGGGCTCGATGCACAACACGCCTTATACGACTGGGACTACCAGCGCCAATTGCTTGCCATTCAAATGAGTGGGCAAATGAGCGGGCAAATGAGCGGGCAACAGCAGTTTCGCGGTGAGTCTGCTGAACAAACGCCATCGACAAGTATTCCGGATATAAAACAAGCGCTATACAGCGAAGACTATTTGCTGAAGCGACCCCTTTTCGCAGCCATTGCGTCCGAAGAGCCTGTGGTGTTATTGATCGACGAAATCGACCGTGCAGATCAGGAGTTTGAAGCATTGCTTCTCGAAGTTCTGTCCGATTTTCAAATCAGCATACCTGAGCTTGGTACCTTCACGGCACGCTCCAGGCCATCAGTAATATTAACTTCCAATGGTATTAGAGATCTAAGCGATGCATTGCGCAGACGCTGTTTGTACCACTACATCGACTACCCGCCAAGTGATAAAGAGCAGAAAATCATTCGCTCCAGGCTGCCCGGCATCGACGAAAATCTGGCAAAGCAAGTGGTGTCTTATGTTCAAAAGCTACGCACAGTAGGCATGCGAAAAACCCCAGGCGTTGCTGAGTCAATAGATTGGGCCAGCGCACTGATGGCAATCGGCGTGGTCGATTTGCGAGCCGAGCCTGAACTTACAGACAGTACGCTTTCATGTCTTGTGAAAACCCGTAACGACCTGGAACTGCTTAAACGTGAGCAAGCAGCCCTGTACGGCAATGAACCCGATGAAGAACCACAGCAATAACATACCCAGCGTCACTAATCGGGTATTGGAATTTGCATCCATTTTGCGATCATATAACTTTGCGGCAAACCCAAGTAGCATAAACGATGCGCTGCGCGTCGCTGCCGAACAAGCACTTCACGATCATCACCTGCTTCAAGATGGGTTCCGCGCCTGCTTCTGCAAAACACCAGAACAATGGAAGAATTTTGATAAGTTATTCGTAGCATACTGGAAAAACCAGATAACGGTTTCCGAAGAAACCACGTCAGAGGGTTCGAGCAGTACTGTTACCACAACACCGCAAACTCAGCGACTTGTCGGTTTCGCCGGTACATCCAGCGACGAGGAACAATCTGTTAACGTCTATGGTTCTGGAGATTACTCTGCACTTTCGCTGGCAGATTTTCGATTCGTGTTCAATCCAGCAGAGAAGCAACTGATAGATCAGTATGTCGATGAACTTGCCCAGCGATGCCGAAGACGATATGTACGAAAAACACGGATAGCCAATTCTGGCGTAAGAGTGGCACTACCCCAATCGATCAAGCGGTCATTGCAGTATCAGGGTGCTGTTTTTCAATTAAAGTTTCATGCCAGGAAAAAGAAACTACCCAGCTTTGTTCTATTGCTGGACATCAGTCAGTCGATGGATATCTACGCCAGACTGTTCCTGCGATTTACCAGAAAACTGCTTTCCGTATTTGAAAGCTCGCACGCATTTGCATTCAACATAGAACTAATTGACTTGGGTAGAGGTTTCCATTCGTTAGAAGAGTCAGACTTTGAACACACCATTAACACAGCATCACAGGGATGGATTGGCGGTACCCGAATTTCAAGATCTTTCGAAACGTTTAATCAGTGTCATTTGAACAACTTAGTGAAATCGCATACAACCATACTGGTATTCAGTGATGGCTGTGATACGGCATCGCCAAATGACTTGGCCGAGCAGGTTCGCATTTTTGCCAATCGTGCACGACGCGTTATCTGGGTAAATCCGTTGCTGGGTAGAATTTCAGATGATCACCCAGACCCTAGAATGCAGCCAATCAAACCATACCTGACTCATTACATGAGTTCCCATAACCTGCCAAGCCTGCTTAAACTAAACAAAGTATTACTAAGCTAGCGCTTCACAATACAATCAATATACTCACCGTACACCTGTAACGCTGGTTATTAATTAGCTAACTACTTTTTTTCCATCGCAGCTTTCAACGATATTGCCAAAGCTGATTGTGTATCAGGCTCTTTTTTTTGCTGTTTTTGCGAGGCTCGACTCGCTGGCTGCTTGCCGCTCTTTTTTGCCGCATGCTGTGTTGGCTTGCGTGCACCACGTTGATCAGATCTGTCACGATTGGCAGCGGCTTGCTCATCGGCTCTATCAGTTAACCGCATCGACAATGCAATTCGTTTTCTTTCAACATCACAACTCATGACTTTCACTTTGACAATATCACCAGCCTTCACAATCGACCTGGGGTCTTTTACAAACGTATCGGCCAAAGCCGATATGTGCACCAACCCGTCTTGATGTACACCAATATCAACAAACGCACCGAAGGCCGTAACATTAGTGACTTGCCCTTCCAGAATTTGATCTGGTTTTAAGTCACTGATTTTTTCAACCCCATCGGCAAACTTTACCGTTTTAAACTCTGGCCTCGGGTCGCGACCCGGTTTATCCAGCTCCGATAATATATCTTTAACCGTTGGCTCACCTATTTTATCGTCGGTGAACAGAGCCGGATTCAACGATGACAATAGCGCACTATCACCGATTAACTCACCTAACGACCGTTCAGTATGTTTCACAATTTGCTTGACCACCGGATAACTCTCAGGGTGAACACCTGACGCATCAAGTGGGTTGGTTCCCTGTCGAATTCGAAGAAAGCCTGCGGATTGTTCAAATGCTTTTGGCCCAAGTCGGGGTACTTTCTTTAATTGAGCCCGGCTTTTAAACGCACCATTCTCATTGCGATAAGTGACGATATTTTCGGCTAAAGCAGGTGATAAACCAGCAACACGCGATAACAAGGTGGCCGACGCTGTATCCAGATCAACACCAACCGCATTAACGCAATCTTCAACCGTGGCGTCCAGACTTCGGGCTAAAGCCGTTTGCGAGACATCGTGTTGGTATTGACCAACCCCTATTGCCTTCGGGTCGATCTTTACCAGTTCTGCAAGCGGGTCTTGTAGACGCCTGGCTATGGAAACCGCTCCTCTAATGGTGACATCCAGGTCAGGAAATTCATCTTCAGCTATTTTCGAAGCAGAGTAAACCGAAGCACCCGCCTCTGAAACCAATACCTTGGTTAGCCCTGGCAATTTCGCATGGCTAATGATCTCATCTGCAAGCTTCTCCGTTTCACGACTGGCGGTACCATTACCGATCGCAATCAGCTCAATACTGCATTGCTTACACAAGGCAGACAGGCATTCCACTGCGTCACGCCACTGCTTTTGAGGCGCGTGCGGGTATACAGTGGCATGCTCCACCACTTTTCCGTTTGCATCAATCACCGCCACCTTCACACCTGATCGGTATCCGGGGTCGAGCCCTAACGTTGGTCGTGCACCTGCCGGTGCCGACAGTAACAAGTCTTGTAGATTGGCTGTAAATACACTGATGGCCTCTGCATCAGCTTTCATTTTTAACGCGGTAAATAATTCAGATTCAAGATGCAAGGACAGCTTAAGCTTCCAAACACCAGTCACAACCTGTTCTCGCCAGGCGTCGGCAGGCTTGGATTTATTCACAAAGTGCAGATGGCTGGCTACCGCATTGACACATGCAGCGTCTGAATAATCACCGCCTTCCTTTAGCAACAACCGTAACGATAAAATACCATCGGCTCGGCCACGAAACATCGCCAACGCTCTATGCGCAGGTATTTTAGCGTAGGCCTCCTGATGATCGAAATAATCCCTGAATTTTTCACCGTCCGCTTCCTTTTTGGCAATAACACTGGCGCAGACATAACTCTTGTTCAGCAATAATTCACGAAGATTCGCTATCAGATTTGCATCTTCTGCAAATCGCTCCACCAGAATATAACGAGCGCCATCAAGCGCAGCCTTGTCATCATCAACGCCCTGCTCGGCATTAATAAATGCGCAAGCTTGCTCAACCGGGTCGCTATTCGAATTGCTCCAGAGCAAATCTGCCAAAGGTTCAAGCCCGGCTTGAATGGCAATTTGCCCTTTAGTGCGACGCTTCTTTTTATAAGGCAGGTACAGATCTTCCAGTGCAGATTTTGTATCAACAGACATAAGCTGATGATGCAAATTATCGCTTAACTTTCCCTGCTCTTTAATTGCCTCAATAATACTTGCTCTGCGATCATCAAATTCACGCAGATACACCAGTTTTTGTTCAAGATCGCGTAGTTGCGTATCGGTAAGTCCACCGGTTGCTTCTTTTCGATAACGGGAAATGAACGGCACCGTTGCACCACCATCAAGTAGTTCAACTGCAACACCAACCTGTTTCGCGTTAGCGCCAATGGATTCTGCAATACGCTGATTTAGCTGTTGACTAGACACTGGATTGTTCAACCTTGACTGGTATTCATTTGCTTTATTCAGAAGCGTTATCGTAACGGAATTGATTACCAATTAAGCATTTATTTTTCACTCCAAAAGCACAATTTCACAAAAACCGGTCACAATGGCGGTTAAATACTTTCTCAATATTCGATACATGAATTCAGCACCAGTCACGCTCGATGGTAATACGCTAAGCCCAGCTAAATTGTCTGCTGTTGCCAATGGTGCATCTATTAACATCAATCCAGACGCGCTGAAGCACATGGCCAGGGCGCGCGCAGTGATCGACCAGGCTATCGCTAAACGCACACCTGTTTATGGTGTGACTACAGGTCTTGGTCCTCGTGTTACTCAGGCTCTAGCACCAGATTCGATAGACAGTTTTTCTCTTAACACCATTCGTGGCCGTGCCCATGGCGTTGGCTCGCCTCTGCACCCCAATTGGGTGCGCGCAGGTGTTGCCGTGCGGATAAACACATTACTGATTGGTGCCGCAGGAGCCAGACCAGCATTGGCTGAACACCTGTGTGCCGTTCTGAACGCCGAACTGACACCCGTTATTCCCGAAACCGGAACTATAGGCGTTGCAGATTTGTGTTGGGGAGGTGCGTTGGGGCTTGCCATGATAGGTGAAGGCGAGATGCATTTACCCGATGGCAGCATAGCCAATGCAAAACAGGCAATGGCAGCTGTCGGAATCGTGCCATTCCAGCCACAACCACGTGAAGGTCTTGCCCTGGTATCGCATTCAACGCTCACCGCCGGAATGGCAGCGCTTGGCTGGATGGAAATCCAGCAAAGCTATGAAGCATCACAAACCAGTGCTGCACTTTCAATGGAAGGCTTTCGGGCAAACCTGTCGCCTTTGGAAGAACGTGTTCTTGCATTGCGACCACAACCGGGACAATCAGAAGCCGCCAATGGTTTACGGTCAAGACTACAAGGCTCCAGCCTTTTTAATCCCGGTGAAGCCCGACGACTTCAAGACCCTTTAAGCATTCGAAATATTGTTCAAGTGCACGGCACGGTACAAGCCATGATGGACGTTTCACTTAACGCACTTACTGCTGAAATTAACGGCGCATCAGATAACCCCGCTGTGCTGGTGGAATCATCAGACATTTTATCTCACGGTGGTTATTTGCTTCCACTGATCAGCGTTACCCTCAATGCATACTGCCAAGCATGTGTCCATATGGCAGCATTGCAGGTGGCACGCATCAGCAAACTATTGTCTAAACGCTTTAGCGGACTGTCAGATGGGTTGTCATTTGCTGGCGCTGAAGGTGCTGGCTTGGGACCGGTAATGAAAACAGCGGAAAGCCTGTATGCTGAAATTTCTCATTTATCCAGCACACCGCCTATTTACCCGGGTATTTCCGCCGATGGGCTCGAAGATGTTGTCACCCATGCTGCAATACCCACTAAAAATCTGTTTCCTATAGCAAAGCGGCTACGCCTACTCTGTGCAATAGAGGCCATAGTAGCCGCACAAGCAATTGACTTACGCGAATTATCAAGCCCAATTGCGCAAGCGTTGCTGCCTATTTATGCAACAATACGCAGCGTATCGGCACCGTTCGGTGTGGATAGAGCACTGGGCACTGAAATAGAAAAACTCGCGATACAAATCGAACAAGGCGCGTTCTCACTATGAAAGAATTGAACCTAACGTACATCAATGGTGTTGATATCAGAGCATTGGCTCTGAGCAACGATGAAATTCTCAATGCAGTAGAGTCAGCCTTGCTTGCACAAGGCAATGGCGAAACCGTGTTAGAGCCACGTGTTCATCTGGTGCCAGAGTCGTCTGATAAGGGTCACTTTAATGTTCTTCGAGGTGTTGTACACCCCTTGGGCATAGCCGGTGTGAAAGTGGTAGGTGATTTTGTCGATAACTACAAACAAGATTTACCCTCCGAGCTGGCAGTACTGACTTTATTTTGCCCAAATACCGGTGTACCTAAAGCTATTATCGATGCCAGCTCAATCACCGATATGCGAACCGGTGCGATGACTGCACTGGGTGCCAAGTACCTGGCAAATAAAAACAGTAAAGTGCTGGGACACATTGGTGCAAGAGGCACGGCTTATTGGAATGTTCGCTTTCTGAACCACCTGTTTGATTTAACCGAAATCAGAGTGCATTCAAAACGTCCCGAAAGCCGAAACGCGTTTGCAACCAAATTAGAAGCCGATTTAAACAGAGACATTATCGTGACCGACAATTGGCACGATTGCCTTCATGATGCCGATATTGTGGTAGAAGCGTCTAGGCTTGCAGAGCCTCACCCTCACCTGTTAACTGAATGGATAAAAACGGGCGCACTGGTTGTACCTTACGGAACCATGAGCGCGGTTGAGTTCTCTTTGACCGACATTATGGACAAAATTGTGGTCGATGACTGGGGTCAGTGTGCGCCAGGCAAGCCATTTGGCTCGCTACGACGCCATGTGGATGAAGGCAAAGTGACACAGGAAACTATTCACGCGGAGTTGGGTCAGATAGTGGCTGGTATAAAGCCTGCTAGACAAAGCGCAGAGGAAACAAACCTTTTCTGGCACCGTGGGTTAAGCACAACAGACATAGCACTTGGCCACGCTATTTGGATGAAAGCCAATGAGCGAGGCTTAGGTCAAACACTGCGCTTCACATAGACACAAATAATACTACTTAAAAATAACAATCTATCTAATTCATTCTTAGCCACAATGTATTTCATTAAGCTATACCGTCGCATTAACTGTTCAATCAGTAGTCATTTTTAATCAGCAAATCCTGTCAATATGATGAAACGAAGCGCCCTATGTCTGGTGATACTTGCAACTGTATTCACCCCGTTGAGTGCTTACGCGCAGTCAAGTGAATTCAGTCTTGAAAAAAAGCCGCGGTGGGAAGTTGGGCTCGGTGTGGGGTATCTTGATAGTTTCGACTACCCTGGCTCTAAAGACCCAAACGTTGCGCAATTTGCATTGCCTTTCTTTATCTACAGAAGCCGCGTATTCAGAGTCGGTGATGGTGGCGGTTTGGGTGCAGTTGCTGTTGAAGAACCCCGGCTGCAGCTTGATGTATCCTTGGGCGGTTCACTGAATGCTGAATCTGAACCAGAATCAGTAAGGGCGGGTTTTCCTGATCTCGATCTTCTATTCGAATTTGGCCCTCGTTTGCAATACAAATTATTAGCTAAACAATGGGCCAACGGGTCTAGTAGTGAATTAACCTTAGACTCCAAGGTTCGTGCAGTTATTGCTACTGATTTTGAAGGCATTCGAGCACAGGGGTTCGTGTTTGGCTCGGGATTAGCCTTTCGCCAGCGCGCCATTGCCGGCGAGAAAATCGATCTTATTTTGAACGCTGACATAAGCTTTGCCGATCAACGTTACAACGACTATTTGTACAGCGTACCTGCCGAGTACGTTACGCCGCAAAGAGATCGATACGAGGCGAAGCCAGGCTATGTTGAGTCACGCTTGTTTTTAGGGCTGGCTATACGCCCTGTAAAAAGCTTAAGAATTTTCACCGGTGTTGCCGCATTTAACTATGCGAACTCTGCAAATGAAAATAGTCCGTTGTTTGAGACCACTTCCAGCACGCAGTATGCTATCGGGATTGTTTGGACGGCATTTCGCAGCAAACAAACTATCGATGTGTATAAATCAAGCTAGTGGCTACCGAATACCCAGCGCCTGTGGGTCGACCCCTACTCGGTTAAAATCATCAGGTAAACCACCACGTGTAATTAACGACGCCGATGCTCGTCCAAGCGCCGACGCCATCATAATGCCATAACCACCTTGACCCGCTAACCAAAAGAAACCATCTACCGATGGATCGAAACCAACGACAGGCGTGCCAGCGGCTGTAAAACTTCGAAGTCCCGCCCACTGATGTGCCACTCGATTTACCTCAATTGTGGTTGATCGCTCAAACCAGTCTACAAGAACGGCAACATCATAATCATCGGCTTGTATGTCTTGCGCATCAACCAGGGTTTCATCGCCGGGTGACACCATGAGTAGCTGAGCCTCAGGTTTAAGGTAGTTGTCTATGCCATGAAAATCGATAGCAGGCACCGACGCCAATGACACACTTGAGGGCACATCAACCAATATGGCGGTACGTCGTTTTGGCTGCAAACCGATAGGCGTTGCATTGGCTAATGCACCTATTTCATCGGCCCATGCGCCAGAGGCGTTAACAACTACACCTGCGGTGCAGCTGGCTCCGTTAATGATAGTTTGCCATTGTTTCCCGACTCGGGTTAACGCGCTAATTTTGGCACCACAAATTAGCGTACCACCTCGGCGTTTAAATCCAGCCAAATACCCCTGATGCAACACACCGACATCCATATCAAACACGCCGTGTTCATAAATGGCACTGTGAATTTTATCCGACTGCAAAAACGGGGCAAGCTCATGCATTCTGGCCAGGCTGATCTGCTCACGCTGACCCTCACCATCATCCAACAATGACGGCAGCTGCGCTGCATCAGCATCAAATACAACCGTCATCATTCCTCTGTGAGTTAATAAGGAATCGGAGGTGAAATCAGCTGGTGGTGAGTTCAGGAAGTCAGCGCTGAGTTTGTTGATTTTTCGGACCAGATCAGGCCCGTAGTTAGGCGTGTACAAAGCTGCCGAGCGCCCGGTACTGTGATAGCCAGGCTGGGCTTCCATATCAACAATGAGCGCTCTGCCGTGTAGCGACAGCTCATACCCAGCCGCTGCGCCGGATATACCGGCGCCAATAATTAGGTAGTCGAAGTCCATAAAAAATGCGGCCAGCTTTGCCGCATTCCAACCAATTAACTGACCTCGTCAATTATCGTGTTAAACGTTTGGCTCGGCCGCATAACCGCCTCACTGAGTGCGGGATCAGTCATGTAGTATCCACCAACGTTAACCGGCTTGCCTTGCACTGAATTCATTTCTTCAACAATACGGTCTTCGTTAGCACTTAGCCGCTCGAACAGGGTATTGAAATGCGTCGCTAAATCACTGTCGTCGCGTTGATTCGCCAATTCTTCAGCCCAATACAAACACAGGTAAAAGTGGCTACCACGATTGTCTAACTGCCCGACCTTACGCGATGGCGACTTATTGTTCTCAAGCAAGCGCTCTGTTGCAGTATCGAGCGTAGTGGCAAGTATTTTGGCTTTCAGATTGTCGTGCTTATTGCCAAGCTCTTCTATTGAAACAGCTAGAGCCAGAAACTCGCCAAGTGAATCCCAGCGCAAATGATTTTCTTCCGTAAGCTGTTGTACGTGCTTTGGAGCCGAACCACCTGCACCGGTTTCGAACAGGCCTCCACCAGCCATCAGCGGAACAACGGACAACATTTTCGCACTGGTGCCAAGTTCGAGAATGGGGAACAGATCTGTTAAATAATCACGCAGTATATTGCCCGTAGCAGAGATTGTATCAAGGCCTCGAGCAACCCTCTCCAGCGTATATCGCATAGCACGTACTTGGGACATCACTTGTATATCAAGCCCTTCGGTGTCGTGATCTTTTAGATAAACGTCTATTTTTTTGATCAGCTCAGACTCATGCGGACGATACGGGTCGAGCCAGAATACCACCGGTGTGTTGGAGTCACGTGCTCGCCTTACCGCTAACTTGACCCAGTCTTGAATAGGCGCATCTTTGGTTTGGCACATACGGAATATGTCGCCCTCTTCAACACGTTTTTCAAGTATGACTTCACCTGTTTCAATGTCGGTTATACGAGCAATACCTGCCTCAGAGGCTTCGAACGTTTTATCGTGTGAGCCATATTCTTCGGCCTTTTGCGCCATCAAACCCACATTCGGCACAGTACCCATTGTGGCAGGATCAAAATTGCCATGCCACTTGCAAAAGTTGATGATTTCTTGATAAATCCGAGCAAAAGTGGATTCAGGAATAACCGCTTTACAATCGTAGAGATTGCCGTCCCCACCCCACATTTGACCGCCAGACCGAATCATGGCAGGCATTGATGCATCGACAATGACATCACTTGGTGAATGAAAATTGGTTATACCTTTGTCGGAATTAACCATTGCCAACCGTGGTCGGCGTACTTTACAGGCTTGTAAATCACGCTCTATTTCTTCACGTTGGGAGGCTGGCAACTCAGCGATTTTTTCGTACAAAGTGGCCATACCATTATTAACATTAATACCAAGCTCGTCGAAGAACTCACCGTGTTTGTCAAACGCTTCTTTGTAATAGATTTTTATCGCGTGACCGAACACTATCGGATGCGATACTTTCATCATAGTGGCTTTAACATGCAGTGAAAACAAAATGCCAGACTCGCGGCAGTCTTCCATTTCACGCTCATAAAAATCACACAAGGCTTTCTTACTCATAAACATGAGATCGATCACTTCAGCTTCGAGCAACGGTATCTCAGGCTTCAATACTTTTACTTGGCCACTGTCTCCTACTAACTCCATGCGAATTGTTCGAGCTTTATCGATGGTTGTAGATTGTTCGCCATGATAAAAATCACCACTGTGCATGTGTGATACGTGCGTACGAGACCATTGCTTCCATTCACCCATGGAATGTGGATTCTTTTTAGCAAAGTTTTTCACTGCCTTAGGTGCACGGCGGTCAGAGTTGCCTTCACGCAAAACCGGGTTAACAGCGCTTCCAAGCACTTTGCTGTAACGTTTCTGCAGCTCAAACTCGCGTTCACTTTGCGGGTCGTCGGGGTAGTCGGGTAATGCATAGCCTTTTGCCTGCAGTTCACCGATACACGCCATCAGTTGCTGTACAGATGCACTGATATTGGGAAGCTTGATTATGTTGGTGTTCGGGTCTTGGGTCAGACGTCCGAGCTCTGCCAGGTTATCGGGGATTTTCTGTTTGTCGCTCAGAAAATCCGGGAATTCTGCCAACACGCGAGCAGCAAGGGATATATCTGTTAATTCCACGTCGATGTCCGCCGCGGCAGTAAACGCTTTGACTATGGGCAAAAGCGATGCGGTGGCTAGCTGAGGGGCTTCATCCGTCTTGGTGTATAAGATTTTTTGCTTGCTATCAGACATACTTAATTGGTTTCCTAACGATCAACCCACTGAAGATAACGATAATTTTATCAGATGTATCACACCTTTCCAGTCACATCTGTTGTATCGATTTAGTGCACCGACACATAAATATCACGCGATCGCCTATGTTATCTACTCTATCGACCCCAAGATGTAAAATATCCAATTTAGACGCAGATCAACACCTGTTTGAGAATCAGGTTGCCTGTTTGGGCGTATTAAGCATTAGCTGCAAATTATTTGAACCTTTCAAGTAAAAAATCGACCCTTAGTGCATTGCTCATTGGTAGTAATTTTTCAGTTTCTTTGGAGCTTAATTTCAAGTACTCCAGAATGCCTAGAATCATGGCCCCATCATTGGCGCTTCGCTTTACTTTCGCTACCTTGAAGAGCCAATCGGGGTCGTTCGTGGTTCGCAACCACTGGTCAAGCCCATCCATAAGTTGTTGCTTTTTCCAACCCGGCACACGATCAGATGCTGTTGGCACAGCTTTGAGCCTAAGCGCAAACTCCTGAGGTGTCGCAACAACGTCGGTTATTTCAACTGCACATCGAATCAGGGTTTCAACAATAACGTCACCATTTGACTGAACCTGCTCTTTTTTCCAACGGCGCGGTTTTAGATAGAATCCGTACGAACCGATTTCAGGATCTCGGGACAAAACCACAGGAATCGTGGCAACGTTGCCAGCTTGTTGTTGATTAAAAGCCCAGGTATGCATAGACCTTGGCAGTTCAATTTTTTGCATGGCACCAGGTATCGGCATAGTACGAGCGGATAAGGGCGCCCAATTGGCCGTGGCGGGTACATCAAGGCATTGTTCGTAGTACTGGAACCCTTTTGCATTAACCCCGACAACTGCAGCCTTGTCACCATAGATGAGTTTTGGAACGGCCGGAGCATGTTTGACTTTCGTCATATCATTCACTCGAATCAGTTGAAACACGTAATCGCTATGCGCAGCACCGGGCTTCAATGCCGTTATTATTACGCCATAGTCGCCGTTCGGAATACTAATCCAGCGAGCATCATGAGCAAATTGTCGATGATCAACTTCCTCAGACGGCCATGTATCACCACCACTGAGTAGCAACTGATGATTGCGAACACGAAGGCGTAGCTTAGCCTCAGCACCAGCGACTGCACTTTCAGCCGGTGATAACTCTCCTGTCGTCACTCGTACATTGAACTTACCGGCACGCTCAGTAAGAACAGCAGCAAATCGACCAGACTGTAAATCATCTTTGATTGCAAAGTCATGCAGATACCAATTGGCAGGCTGACTCTGATGGTGAGTTAAGTCAGCCGGGTCCAGCAACGTAATCATCGAGTTATCTGAATGGACTACTTTACTGACAGATAAAGCCTGGCCTGAATTATCAGGCATAGCATTTTCTAGCGGTTTGGGTGTACCTGCGCAAGCACCGAGCACTAGAAGGAAAGCACTACAGAACAATAAGGATAATATTGCACGTAGCGGTTTCTCTGAATAACGTTTCATCGCACAAATCCCTGCCAGCGTAGGTTGATCAATACCAGGACAGTCGGAGAGGTTCACAGGTTCAGATTAACCATGAGATCGACCCGAACTCACAGCAGATAGCGACAAAATTCAGATATTTATAAAAGTGAGATAGAATTTGGGGAATTGGTTAACACTTTAAACCGTACCAAACGGTATGGGCTCATAGTTATTGCGTTTTCCTGCAAAACTGATTTGACACGACTTCCGCCCTTCAAGGTTACTTATACCAAGAATACAGAAACCGTCTCCCACATCCGGAAATTGTGTTTCAACCTCAATATTCAACGGCTCGGTATTGTCCGGTGCGCTGAGTGCAAATTCTTCTTCGGATTGATAATCCTCTGCCATAGCATTTGCAAAAGGAAACGGTGCGTTTAAACCAGAGCCATGCACAGACACTATGTCGATAGCGCCGTAAACTTCAGACTTGACACGACTATTACATATACAAGGTATGTGCGCATCGCCAGATACAAATATAACTTTTCGCAATCCCTTTTTTACAATATGCAAAAGCACTTGGTGCATGGTTTTGGGGTAACCGTCCCAACCATCAGATCGCAGACAACTGGCATGGGAACTATCCTCATCCCATCTATCAGCAGTAGTGCGTTGTCGAGGCAACAGCATTGAACCACTGAGTATTATTTTCGGCGCTATTTCTGACTCAGGCTTATTTTTTTCTTCGTCGGCCAGATTATCTATCCACTCGAATAGCAAGTTCCTTTGCTCCTTGCTAACCATACAGACATCGTTAACGTTATGTGCATTTCTAGCTGATCGTTCAGTTCGACTGTCCATAACAAAGACCGGTATGTCATTGACCAAATGTTTATAGTACGTTTTGCCATTCGACCACTTATCGAGCTGCATCTCAGTGATAAACGCCTGCTTGCCTTCGTCTCTGGTTTTTTCCCGCTTAGATCGGAGCACTTCATCGGGGTGCCCGGAACCCAGCGGCACCCAGTCATCGATCAACTCATGGTCGTCGATTGAAAACAGTCTTTCATCGGCATCAATTTTTCTCCAGGCCCAGTTATTTCTCAATTTATAATATTGTTGAGTAAAGCGTTCGTGTGGATCGGTTGCATCCATCAATCCTGAGGTTGCGTCCGCATAGATAGAATCACCCGCTAACATCACGGCAGTGCATATTCCTCGGTTCTCTGGTTTAGAGAACAATTCTGCTATGGCACCCAATGATTTGTAGGCTTCTCTATATCGAAAAAAATCGGCGGGGTACTGGCAACTGGATGCAACAATGAGCGTTTCAAGCATAAACGAGTATCCCGTTGGTTTGCACCCACTGTTTATGTGTGGCTATCCACTGTCGGGCCATATGGTCATCAAACTCGCAATCCAACGCTGAAGTGTCCAGTGCAGCTGAGCCAGACGATGGGAAATGACCCTGATTAGTAAAATCGGGAATAACATCTTTTGACACAACGCCGAGCACCAGATAGGCAAACTTTGTATGCATAGTAAAACAGATTGGAAACAACCCAACCTTTACCGGACTAAGCCAATGTAATTCACTGTCAGGAAAACTAAGTTCTCTGCTTCCATCAGGCTTTTTCTGTTCATACGCAGGTACCAAGGCCAATCTGTGCACATGGTTACGTGAATCTTGCTGATTGTCGAGCAAGATGCAAGGCTTATTAGCCACCGTATGACGGCTTATGCTGTTAAGTTTGATGATTTTATTTTTACCCGGCATGTTTTTTACTCCATAAACTGAGATACAGCTAAGTTACCGATGCTTTATTAAAATGGTCATTGATCAAGCCATATGGCAACTCACAGTTTTTGCCCATCATACAATCCTGATGCCCGAAATTTTTTAAAATTTGTACCTTAAAATTATCTGCTTTGCTCTCATCAAATATCAGCGTGGTCAGTATTGCGGAAATAGGGTCTAACAACTCGTTCTCTTCACCGTGAATCCACAGCGTATCCTGTTGCCAATGTCGCCTCAGCTCAGAGAGTTGTAGCTTGTAGTCCCCACCATAGGTGTCTGATATCTGATTTCGTCGTGAAAACCAAATCACTTGCTCGAGCATTCGAAAACTCAGTGGACCAAAAAAATCATGGAAGCGCTCGAGAACAGAAAGGTCCATGTTTTTTAATGAGAATGTTTTTCCGTATAGTGCATCCATGCGATGTCGACCACGAACCCAGAAGCGCTTTGCGAGCTTCGGGTTCTCAACACGCAATTCATGTTCTGGATAAGGCATTATATTCAATGCGCGGTCAAGCACTTCTTCCGAGTCACTGGCATCAGGGTTTTCCTCAAACTGAAGGTCGAAATTAGCCAAATTTTTTACGACGCCAATAATGCGTTCACGCAACCGATTGGCTGGTGAAAAACGCACGAAAGGGCCAGCTTGCGAAAGCACTATGCGCCCAATTCGTTGACGAGTTTCATCAAGATTTTGTATTTTGTTATAGCGCTTAAAATTTGTGTCACTGCACATCATTAACATACTGAACTTCATTGCTCCCATACAATGAGACACCACATTAACCGTGGAGCTACCGGTATTTTTCGAAATATATTCCAATGCAACAGGTATATCTATGAGCGCCGCTTCTTCAAACTCCCAGTCAACTCTTGCCGTCGGTAAACTTCCACTTGAACGCAAGTCGACAACCCAAACATCATGACCTTTTCGCGCCAAATAGGCCGCCAAACCACCCTTTAACGTTGCCCCATCGATTTCATCTACGCCACCGTAGAGTGTTTCATGGGCAAACATAGACCAACTTAAACTGAATCCATGAATGCACAACACTGGAGCCAGGGACGGATTTGGCTCGCTGTCTTTGAATCGCGACAGCCGGATAAACGTTTTTCCATCGTACTTGTTATTCGGGTCTGCCACCATCAATGATATAACTTCAACCTCAGCCGCCAAACCGGGTAATGATTTTGGTTCTGTATTTGGTGGGTCCGGACGCATTGTTTCAGGAAACTCTGATGGTTTGTCAGGTTTACGCAGTAGCCAGAAGTAATGCAAAAAAGAAATACGAGAAATCCAGGTGGCAAATGCAATGAGGTCTGCGTTTCCAGTGACCGCATCCGATTCTTCGTCGATTTGAAATAAAGGTATTTGCACATCGGCGAAATATTCCAAATCGACAGAAAGTGTTTTGCTTTGTGAACCATCCAGCATCGGAAAATCAGATAATTCAATTGAGGTAAGTTGATTAATCGGATTACTGTGCATGCCATAGAAAAAGTGCTTAAAACCACGAATTGGTTTTTCAGCCCAGCGTGACTGATCGCCTCCGCTTAACTCACACTTACTCGGACTTCCTGTTTTTAACTCATAGCGAAACTGTCGCTCCCTTCCCGAGTGTAGAAACACTGATGGTGCATAACGCAGAAAGGCTTTCAGATTGGTGGCACCTTTGCCAATCATTTGCCTGGAATGCCAAATATCACGTAACCCACGATTGAAAAACCAGGTAAATGCACCACAAACAAGTCGTGATATAGCATTGGTTTTAACTTCATCCATAAGGTAAATTGACCCGGAAAGCGGCACGGTCAATACGGCCAGCTTATCAAGCTGCGCACTAGCATCACCGAGCATTAGGCGCTGCTCTTTCATCCATTGATCTTTGAGGCCTGCTGCAATCATTTGTTCACGTCGATCAAGAATGCCTTCAGCAACGAGAAATGAGTCCCAATCAACTTTCCGAAACAAACGCAATTCAGACATCAGCGGCAATTTGCCAGCGCAGTCTTGTGATGGCTCGTTTAACAATTCAATTGTTAGGGGTTCGCCCTTTGCAAACTGATCTATATGAAAGGTTTCAGAGCGCAACCTAAGCTCTGCTATGTAAATGTCCGGGCCATTTCCTGCATCTAAACAAACTGAGCCCACCAGACGTTCGGCTAGTGTCAGCCCTGTAGGTTTAATACTGTTGCGATGCTCAGGTGTAATTTTTCGAACAAATTTCCGCTCTGTAGGTTTTGGCTCTGTTAAAGAAACAGGTTCCCAGCCCCATTTTCTCGCAAGATTTGTTGACGCATTCAGCGCCAGAGCCGAAATTGTCAGTGCCGGATTAACATCTACAGGCGACGGCACTATCGCACCATCGAGTACCGCCAGGTTATCGTACACTTCACTTATATTCGATGCGGCGTCTCGCTTACCCTCGGACTTGAACACCTGACCGTGCGTGTTAACCACGCCAGACTCAGCAGAGTCGGCCATGCCACAACCACCCAAAGGATGCACGCTCATTAGCAACCCATTAGTGTCGGAGCTTTTCTCAGCAGACATATTGAACATTTTGTTTATTTTGTTGCCGAACGGATTCTCCATTGGGTTTTCTACTACAGTAGAGCCATTATCATTTTTTGAACCAAGATCACTTAACTGATTTAAAACCTTGTCTCTGTGCTTTTTCCACGAAGTATCAGCTGCATTACTGGAAAAACTTATCACCGAACAGGGTAACCATTGGCTGTAAAAAGCAGCAGATACCGGCTTGTTTGACTTTTCTCTGACTTGCTCCGAAATAGTTCCTTCAGAACGATCTCCACCTATGCCCGCAATAACAATAGTGTGATCAACATTCGATTCGGTTAGGCCCAGGAATTTCGCCGAGCTTCCTGTAAGACCACATTTTAAACTTGTAAGCGCATCGCGCACTCTTGTGAAAGAAATCAGTTCAATGAACGCACGTTGCAGCGCACCCGGCACAGCAAGTTCTTGCAATACAAAACGATGTTCCGGCACATGACGAAAATCCAACATGCCAGAATTTGTTGGGCCGATCTCTCGCGTTTCATCGTGGGTTGAGTCATTCGCGATCATCGTTACCGGCTGGCTTCGGTCTGTCATTGCCGATATTGTGTCGCCATTTCCGAAAAAGCGTTTTCCCAAGGCTTCGGAGAACAAACTGGCACCTTCGTTTCGTATTGCTTTGTATTGACTACGTAACAGTAACTCGGTAGAGCCAACCGACCCTGCGGCAATAACCAGATGATCACAATTCAGTTTTAAAGGTTCGTTTAAGGTGGTGCGCAACTTTGCGGAACTGTACACAACATGGACTGCCCAGCCATTGTTGTGCTTTTCGAAAAACAACGTTTCCGCACCGTTTACCACTGTCACACCATTGTGCTGTGCTTCAGCTAGCAAGTTTGTGTCTAGAGATTTCTTCGCATTAAAATTGCAACCGCTAAAACAATTACCACATTTGATACACGGGCTAGTTACGATAGCTTGATCTGGCTCATCTTTACTTAGCCGGATTGACAACGGTGTTGCTGAAACAGCGCATGTACTTCCGCCCAAAGAGGCAATGGCTCTGTATTTATTCGTTTCTACCGAGGCGTGTTCAACCGTGTTTGCAATAGAGCCGGATTCTGCATCGGGTAGTCGACTGCCTAGCATCAAGCCCACTGAATTCATAAAATCCGTATCACTCAATACCGTGCGAGCCTCTTCTGGCCAAGCGGCATCTTCTAGTGTGTTGCTATCCGGGGCAAGCATAACGCCAGCATTGACTAGTGAGCCACCACCAACGCCATTTCCCGACATAATCCAATGTGATTCGCTTGTGCGAATGTCATACAAGCCATCGTGCGGTAAACTCCAATCGTTATCACCTGCATTGTCGACTGATTCAAAATTGCCTGTTCTGTTGATCGTTCCAATTACTTCGTTTAGACCAGCTGGAAAGCTACCGGGCAAATATTCTTTACCACGCTCAAGCACAGCAATTTTCAAGGGCTTACCATCAGCTCTCTTACAGCGGGAAAAAGTTCGCGCAGCAACTGCCCCCCCATACCCGCTACCTATTATCAGGCAGTCGTAATTTGCTTCACCATCTCCGGGCGTGGACGCAACCAATTCCTCAAAAGAAATTGAAATGCTCATGTGAATATCCGTTTAAACTCAGCCACCAACAGCTCCAGCTTTACCGGCTTTATAAGCCATGCACAGCCAATGGATTCAGCAGTTTTTAGTCGATCTGGTGCAGTATCGCCACTCATCACAACAACATCGACTTGATCGTTGATTTTTTTCAATTGCTTTATAGCATCGAAACCGTCATCACCATCTGCTAATCGTAGGTCCATTAAAACAACATCTATTGATTCGCTTTTATACTTTTCAATTGCACCAGACGTGTCACTGGCAATTGACACTTTCATCCCCATCGCCTGCAATAGCGATTCAGTGCCTTGCTGTATTCCCTCATCATCGTCTACTACCAGCACATGGCGGCCCTTGAGTGTATCTGTGTCATCTTTACCCGGTAGCAGCGCCTCCGTTGTTTTTGTTGTTGACTCTTGATAAAAGGCCGGCAAGGTAATCTCGAAACAGGAACCAGTGCCGATTTGCGGCACCAGATTGACACGAATGTCGAGTAACTTGGCAAGCCTTGACACCACCGACAGACCGAGCCCAAGTCCTTGTTGTCGATTACGCGACTCATTGTCAACCTGATAAAATTCTTCCCAAATATGCTGTTGGTCGGCAGTGCTTATTCCAGGACCCGTATCAGTAATTGAGATAACAGCAAAGCCATCCTTGCTATGCAAGTTGCAACTCACTGACCCCTTCTGGGTGTACTTAACGGCATTGTCCAGAATGTTACGTAACAGGCGTTCAATAAGCTTTGCATCAGAATGAACAAATAGCTGTTCCTGGATGGTGATATGCAGATCGATGTTTTTTTGGTCTGTTCTTGGTTTAAAGAGGCTTGCGACCCGACTAACCAGGCTCGACAAATCCAGACTGGTTCGTTCAACCGGCACTACGCCTGCATCGAGCTTTGAGATATCTAACAAAGAATCAAGCTCATCGGCTAAATCTTTCATAGCCTCATTCATCTTTTTAGCAATTGATTTGCTTTTTTCATCTAACGGCCTTATCGCTAACGCAGCGCTGAATAGCGACATGGTATGCAAAGGTTGTCTCAAATCGTGGCTGGCAGCTGCAAGAAACCTGGTTTTAGCCGAGTTAGCCATTTTTTCTGTATGCAAAGCCGATTCTGATCGATCATGATACACCAGACCTTCGCAAAAGGTTGCATGCACACGCGTGACAAGCCCTAAGAAAAGCGAACCGATTTGCAATGCCAGCAAAAGCATAATGACTCTGTAACTCAGCCTGACATCGCCAGCTCCTTCGACTATCCATAGCGCGATAATGGCCACGAATATAGGTGCGACAAACGCCAGATATATTGGTTTAAAACCGTGACAAGTCGTTAAGCTGGCAGCAACCGTCCCTACCAGTATTATTGAAATTAATGTTCGTGCCTCAAGTGACATTAGTGGAACGAACAACACAACTGATGAAATACTAATACCACCAATCGCCGCAAGCAAAATCGCCAGCTTCATTCGATGTTCAACAGTGCCTTTGGTTGAATCACCAATACGCCAAGCCAACCAGATTCGGGGTATTTGAACTAACAACGCCTGCGCCAACCATACCCAGATTAAATTCGTTCCCACCTCAAGGTAAAGTACCAAAGCGATGGCACCTATTACGGTCAGAACCGGTACCGCAGTAACTTTTACGCTTCTACTGAAAAACTGAATAACTTTTTCGTTGTGCAGAGCTAACAGCTTTGGATTGTCTAATACCAGGCTGCGCTCTGAATACGTCGCTTGCTTCATGAGACAAACTCAAGCGTTAGAGAACGAGCTTGTGCTTCGATAGTTTATAAACCGCTTCAGTTCGGTTATGAACGTTTAGCGCTTTGTAAGCTGCAGACAAATGTAACTTAACAGTACCTTCAGATATTGCCATCTGACTCGCTATGACTTTATTCTGTAATCCTGAGCTAGCTAACTGTAATGCCTTACGCTGACGTTCGGTCAGCAATTCGAGTAGTGATTGAGATGATTCCGTTGTGTCTTGTTCGATAGGAAGGTCGGTGCTTTCGGTAAAAGCTTCTGGTGGTAAATAAATTCCACCAGACAGAATTAGCTGCAATGCAGCAATCAGCACCTTGGGTTCCGATGTCTTTGGAATGTAGCCCGCAGCACCACTGTCAATGCAATCTTTAATCAGGTTTGGATCGTCGTTGCTCGACACAACCACAATTTTTCCGCTGACACTGCGCTCGCGCAACTTCTCAAACGCGTCGCTACCAGAGAGACGGCCGAGGGTGAGATCAAGCAGGACTAAATCAGCATCTTCGAGCTGCTGATCACTGACATCTTCCAGACTGGTCGCATCTGAGAAATTCAGTTCTCCCGCCAACCCCGACAAAAGAAACTGAAGTCCCTCTCTGAAAAGCGGATGATCATCAATTATCAATACGTGCATGAGCGGTATTTCCAATTTTCTTGCTTCCATTTGACAGTCCATATTACGCAAAAACAAAGTTGCAGCCCAGAGGTAATTACCCAGAAGATGCAACGCTGGGTGAAACGATGCACTGATATCGACAAAATATCTATTATCCAAGCGAGCTATCCACGCTCGTCTATGTATAACTATTGTCATCTGTCTATATATAAAGCCATATAAAAAATTCGATTTCGAGCGCCACGGGCACAGGAAAGGTCTAAATTAACTGCACAATAACCCCACTACACTAGCTGCCTTGCCAATCATTCGATTTAGACTGATTCTTGTTTGAAAACCAACACTTTCGCGATATTTGGCCGCGTAGACGGAGATTGCTGAGGAAGGCAGGATGCGGTATTCACCACTGATTAGAAACGCACGATTTACCTACTTTGTCTGCACCTGACAGGGATTCTGGCGCAAAGCCGCACAGCTACGGTAATGTGTATCAAAACCCTGACTCAGCCTGCACCGTGCAATCCACTGTATTTTCAAACGGACTCACAATAAATGCGGAGAATTGGCTACTCGAGCCGGCAATAAATAACGAAGCTGCTACCCACTGCCTGCCTGGATGGGTACAAAGTAGCCTTGCGGGCTTGCTACACAGGTCACGTGCTGTCTGTAGAAATTAAGAAACACGTATTTGCATTGCGGAAATCACTTGGGTTGCTGGAAACGGATTCGAGACTCTAATATGAAAGATCACTACAGCAAAATTTTAAAAAAAGTTGATTGCAAGTAGAGCGCAAATTGATTTGACAACGAGAGGAATACCGATCAATTTCTTGCTACTATCCTGCATCAATCAACCGAAAAAAATTTTATCATCATCATGATACATGTCATCGCAATAATCAAAACCAAACCAGGAAAAAGAGAAGAGGTGTTGTCAGCTTTCGCTGAAATAATACCAGCGGTCCTTGAAGAGGAAGGCTGTATAGAATACGGACCTGCTGTTGATGCAATAAACGCACCGCCCATGCAAACGCCACTTGGATTGAACATGTTTATGGTTATCGAAAAATGGTCATCTAATGCAACACTGGATGCTCACGCCAAGTCATCTCACATGATTGCTTACGGGGAAAAAGTCAAGCATCTTATTGATGATCGAATAATCCACGTTCTTGCTCCAAAGCACTGAAGCGCGCATCAACGCCTGGAGTTTGATCAGCTATACGCACGCGCTAATTCTATCGGACAATGAGTGCCACCGCTTATCAATACGTCGTGTGCGTTATCAACGATGAAAAAAATGTAATTAACTACCGAAGTATTTACCAGACTTACTAATGAGTACCGCAAACTGCAAGTTGTTTCCGAAATATGAACTTTGTGCAATGACACAACGAATCAGCAAACTATCCGGTTGACTAATCAAAAAGATGCACTAGTACGAAACTTGCTGTTACGCAATGGCTGCGTGTGACTGAAGATGGAATAATTCTGCCCTTACAAAAATAATCTATTGTTTGGAGAGATGTTTATGCGCCGGGGCAAAATTCACCGTAGGGGCATTCGTGCTTTTTTTATTCACGTTCTTTTGTTACTGGCAACTGCTGCCTTTTCAGCAAACGCTTTGGCAAATCCAAAGTTCTTGCAGCCATCAGATGGCTCAACGCTATCGGGTTCCGAACTGACATTTACGTGGTCTCTAAATGGTACTGCAACTAAAGTTGACCGATGGTGGCTTTATGTCGGCACTTCAATTGGTGCTCGAGACATTGCAAACTCTGGCGACCTGGGCCTGGAAACTGAGTACGACGTTATCGGCATTCCAGTGGACGGTTCTAAAGTGCATGCTCGCCTTTGGTACCATGATTCAAGAAGATGGTATTACATTGATAGCAGTTTCACTGCCGCAAATCTCGATATTGACGTAACCACACCCGCAATGATCAGCCCAGCCGACAGCAGTGAATTGGCTGGTGCCAAAGTCAACTTTGAATGGCAGGGCAACAACACACCTGTAAATTACTGGTGGCTGTATCTTGGTAGCAGGAAGGGTGGTAAAGATATTTACGATTCAGGACCGTCAATTCGGACGCAAACCTCAGTTACTGTTGATCAACTACCCGTGGATGGCAGCAGCGTTTACGCTCGGCTTTGGTTTCGTACAGGTCTTAACGGTTGGCAATACGCAGATACAAAATACGTCTCTGGTGATGGCGGAACCGATGGTGGCTCAACTGACGGCGGCAGCGATGGTGGCTCAACTGACGGTGGTAGCGATGGCGGCTCAACCGACGGCGGCAGCGATGGCGGCTCAACTGACGGTGGTAGCGATGGCGGCTCAACCGACGGTGGCAGCGATGGCGGCTCAACTGACGGTGGTAGCGATGGTGGCTCAACCGATGGCGGAGACGACACAGATGTTATTAAAAACTTAGCCTTAATCAAAAGCAATGCGACTCGAAACACACAGTTCGATGACAACGCCTTTTATGATGTTCCAGCAAAAGATATTTCAGTCAGCGATCTAACGCTTAACTACGACGCCTACAACGAAACACTCCTTGATACATCAAACAGTGGTTACTTCCGGGTTAAATGCGAGCCCAGTCATTTCGCTTACGATGACCCGATCGTATTTCCGAACCAGCCAGGTCGCGCACATTTGCACATGTTCTTTGGCAATACCAATGCTAACGCCTACAGCACATACGATTCACTACTCAATACTGGAACAGGCACCTGTAACGGTGAAGACCTGAACCGTACATCCTACTGGGTTCCTGCGATGTTGGACAATCAAGGAAACGCGCTTATCCCGGACCAGATAATGGTCTACTACAAGAACGATAATTTTCGTCTGAATGGGGCAAACGAATTGGTCAGCCCATTCCCCGATAACCTGCGCATGCTATCAGGTAAGGCTTCTTCCACTGACCCACAGACAGATTTCTCCGGTGACTGGAATGTACAACCGATTATTAGCTTCAGTTGCGGCCCGGCCTACCGATCAAATGATCGTCGGCAGGCACTGATTCCAGACTGTTACGGAAATGATCAATTGGAAATGCAAATTGCCTTCCCTCAATGCGTTAACGAGGCCGCAGGCTATCAGCCAGATCAAAGCCACATAAGCTATTCCGAGAATGGTTATTACGGCGTTGCCTGTCCTAGCTCCCATCCAACGGACATCTCTTCAATCATGTACAGAATTTTCTTCAAACCCAGTGACTACGGTGGCGCACTCACAGACTTGCACCTTAGTTCCGATATAAAAATGGATAAGATACTGCCAGGTGGAACAACAGCGCATGCCGATTGGTTTGGTGCGTGGCATCCAGAAGCTATGGATATGTGGGTGGAGAATTGTAATAACACGCAAGCAGACTGCGAAACCGGATTATTAGATAGAGATCCCGCTATTTCACTGGTTCCTCGAAAGCGCAACTTCTACACTAGAGGATATCGAGCTCCGGCCGAGGAGCTAATCAAATTGTGCCCTGGAAAGACATTCGATTCGGCAAATCCTCTGCGTTCAGTAGCGATGTGTCGCATGAACTGAGTAATTGCTCAATACAGAAAGAGCGGAAGTTAGCTTTCATTCCGCTCTTTCTAATTTCTCACCGGCACCTTTTCTCTTCTGATCGCTTGATCGACATCTCCAACATACTGATTCAGTAGTTTTCGCTGCCACCAGCCCACTTACTGCGAAAAAAAGTCAGCTATTGCCTAAATGGAAGTTTTGAACTTCAGAAAACCGTGATTGTTTTCTGACACCTGCCGAATATCCTTCGGGCTAAACAACTAACCCAACGCAATATCGGTGTGAAACGGCCCCGTTCCTGCTTAATAGTATTGAATTCCCTCGCGATATTGCAGAAATTCTACGCGCTGAATATGGCATTGAAAATCGGACGCATCTATAATCAACCTGTGAACAGCCAAAAACTCATTCACCTGCTTCTTATTTTTATGCTGTGCTTCGGCCAATTTGCCGCCAGCACGCATATTGCCGGGCATGTGCACCATCCCCACATTGCGGGCGACCTGCATGTTGTGAGCACCGACACTCAAGCCATACACGCGCGAGTGTTAAAACTAAGGGAAAGCTTTGCTCACTTAGCTAGAAATGCAGAAAACAAGGAAGAAGTCGATTGTTCGATCTACCATGCTTTCTCAAGTTTATGCGGCACTTTTTCTTCACCAGATGCATTGGTCGTTGGATGGTTGCAACTTGGTGCCATTTTTCAATCGAATAGAAGCCACATCGCGCAGGCTGCACCAAACGACCATCGTATCCGCGCACCACCTGCTTTGTCCTGATTTACTGATCACAGCCCAATCGCGTGTGAACGCGTTTTCTTGTTAGATTATCAGGAACAATCAATGAAAATTACTACTCTTATTGCTGCTGTTGCGGCAGGTTTTTCGTGTGCCCTTATGGCACAAACAGAACGCGACCTCGAAAGTCATGAGCATGGTCACGCCTTACTGAATGTTGCTATTGATAGCGAATTGTTATTTATTGAGTTAGACACGCCTTGGAATAACCTGGTTGGCTTTGAACACAAACCCAACAATAGCGAGCAACAGACTTTGGTCGATAATACTCTGGCTCAACTGAACAATCCCGGTGAATTGTTTGAATTCCAAGGAACAAAATGCACCGTTGTCGATACGCTGGTTGAAAACAGTGCGTCCGACGATACCGATGACCATCACGATGAAGAGCATGCCGAAGACAAGCATAGTGACGACGAGCATCACGATGAAGGACACGAAGGTGATGAGCACGCTGATGAAGCAGCCCATGACGAACATGACGAAGACAAGCATGGTGAAGATGAACATCACGATGATGAGCACAGTGAATCTGATCACAAAGATCACGACGATGAAGGTGAAACGCACAGTTCTGTACGTGTGTCATACAGCTTTGAGTGTGACAACATCGCCAAGCTAAGCACCATTAATGTGACATTGTTTGATTTGTGGACAGGCTTTGAAGAACTTGACGCCCAACTCATAGGTCCAACTGGGCAAGCGGCTAATGAACTGACTCCAAATGCCGCAAGTTTGGATATTTCTCAGATTCAATAAAGCTAAAATGAAGCTAAAATGTTGTTCTATGGGCGATGCTGGTTGGTTGACAATGAACAGTTATGACTGATCGGGAGCATTCAGCATCGTCCCCTGCTGTGCCTCACATTGTGCAGTTGGACAATGTTTGCTTTCAATGGCCGCGAAGTACGCAACCCGTGTTGGATATTGACACTTTCAGTATTCAGCGTGGGGAGCGTGTTTTTTTGAAAGGCCCATCGGGATCGGGTAAAACAACGCTGTTAAGTCTTATAGCAGCTGTGCTGACACCCAATACCGGAACGATTGATGTTGACGGTGTATCACTGAGCACTATTCAGGGAGGACAACGTGATCAATTCAGGGTCGATCGAATTGGGCTCGTTTTCCAGCAGTTTAATTTACTGCCATTTTTAAGTGTACATGAGAATGTACAACTGCCCTGCCGATTCTCCAAGCATCGGCGAAAACGGGCATTAGAGCAAACACAATCACTAAAAGAGGAAACAGACCGGCTACTACACGCCATGCATCTACCGGCAACTCAACTTTACGATAGAGCTGTCACCGACTTAAGTGTGGGACAACAACAACGTGTTGCGGTGGCAAGAGCCCTGATTGGTCGCCCTCCTCTAATCATTGCTGACGAGCCAACTTCAGCACTGGATAGTGATTCTCGCCAAGCTTTTTTAAAGTTACTCTTTACCGAAGTAGAAGCGGCTGGCAGCACACTGTTATTTGTTAGCCACGATGCATCTCTGGCAAGCGCCTTTGATAAAAATATTAATTTGACTGAAATAAACAAGGCAATAACCGAAGACCAACTCCGCGAGTTATCTCAATGATTGGCATTGCCTGGAAAAGTATTTGTAACCGCTGGCCAACCGCATTACTTGCCATGCTCGCTATTGCGATGAGCGTTGCACTCATATTAACCGTAGAAAAAATTCGTCGCGACGCGCGCAGCAGTTTTACACAAACCGTTTCAGGTACCGATTTGATTGTGGGTGCTCGTAGTGGAGCTGTGCAGTTGCTGCTTTACTCTGTTTTTAGAATTGGGAATGCCACCAATAATATTAGCTGGGAGAGTGTTGAGGATATCAGTAATCGAAAAGCCGTCGACTGGGTCATACCCATCTCTTTAGGGGATTCACACGCTGGCTTTAGGGTTCTGGGAACAAACCATGATTACTTCACACGATACCTGTATGGAAACAAACAATCACTGGCATTTTCTCAAGGCCAAGTATTTAACGACTTATTTGATGCCGTTATTGGCAGTGAAGTAGCAGCGCAACTTGGCTATACGATTGGCGATGATATGGTTGTAGCTCACGGAACTGGCAGCATTGGATTGGTTAAACACGAGAAAGCGCCTTTTAAGGTTAGTGGGATATTGAAACCCACTGGCACACCGGTAGATCGTGCCGTTCATGTTAGTTTGGAAGGTATAGAAGCCATGCATGTCGACTGGCGCAACGGTGCTACCGTTAAAGGCGAAGGCACCCCTGCTGAAGCTATACGAGAAATGGATCTAAAACCACGCGCTGTGACAGCACTGCTGGTTGGGCTAAAATCCAGAGGCACGGTATTTCGGGAACAGCGAGCCATTAATAATTACCGTGCAGAGCCACTGCTTGCCATATTGCCCGGAGTTGCATTACAAGAGCTATGGAACCTGGTCAGTGTGGCCGAAAAAGCCTTGCTGATCGTATCAATATGTGTTGTGGTTGCAGGGCTGGTGAATCTAATTTCAGTGCTCCTGGCAGGTTTAAATGAACGTCGCCGCGAGATGGCTGTCTTACGCTCATCAGGTGCACGGCCACTTCATGTGTTTTTATTGCTATGCATTGAGTCTACCGTGTTAACAATAGGGGGCATTTTAGCTGGCTTGTTACTGCATTACGTATTGACAAGCCTGGGATCGATTTATATACAAGAACGATTTGGACTATCGATCAACTTGAGTTTGCCCGACGTAACCGATTTGAAAATATTAGTCACCATTGCCATTGCCGGATTACTTGCCGGCACGCTACCTGCTCTGCAGGCTTATCGCAAGTCATTATCCGACGGATTGGTTCAACGACTATAACGACATACTTAGCGAGAACAGAATCATGACTGCTAAAAAATTTATTGTACCCGGCATTGCAATCGCCTTACTATTCTCGGTCACTACGCTTATGGCGTGGTGGCCGTTCTCCGATGATAAAAATGATGCAGGTAGTTCCGGGGCGTCGCAGTCAGAGGTAAAAGAGTTAGGTTGGCCAGACTTAATTCCTGATGATTTTGTTCAGCCCGAAAATCCGTTTGCTACCATGTCTCAGGAAGAGGTCGACAAGCTCCTTGATGGAAGCGATGAATCTAACGCAAAACTGGATAAACTCGAAGCTGAGTTTAACTACGCCCCGGTGGTTCCCGAACTCGACGGACAACGAGTGAGCTTTCCTGCCTACATCACACCGTTGGAGTTTAACGAGCAATCAACCCTTAAAGAATTTTTATTGGTGCCGTATGTGGGCGCATGCATACACACGCCTCCACCACCAGCAAATCAGATTGTGCATGCTCAATCTGAAAAGGGTGTAAAGTCTAACGGCATGTACGAACCTGTTGTGGCTACGGGTATCATTCGAACAGAAACCGTTAAAAGCGCCATGGCAGAATCAGGGTATCGCCTCGAGGTTGAGTCAATTAAGCCTTACACTGAAACCGAGTAAACATGCCATCCATCGGCGAATGCTGCATATCGTTTGACCAAGCTAATCGTGGGCAATAAATACGCAGCAGATTCAACTCAACACGTTTTTGGTAGCACCATTTTGGCGATCATTTATCCGATAAATCGCTTTGAGGGAGTATTTGCCGGACAGATGCATGATCGAACAGTGGACGTACTGCACCACTGCTCGATCATACGGATATTATCGTAGGTAACCAGTTAAGTTAACGCTATTCTCCTAGCGCAACGCCTGCACGCCTTGGATCGGCTGCACCATAGAAATGGTTATTCTCGATTAAAATGGCGTGCAGTCCAGAATTCAAGTCTCTTACGTTGACTTCGTGCCCCAGCGCTTCCAGCTCTGGTATTAACGCTTCAGCATCAGTTCCTGCTTCGATATCAGTTTTGCCGTTGCGATTAACCACGTGGGGCATGGCCAGCGCATCTTGCGGATCCATTTTCCAATCGAGTATGGCAATGACCGACTGCGTTACGTAGTTGATGATACGCGAACCACCAGGCGACCCGGTTAGCAGATAAGGTACACCGTCTTTGAGCACCATGGTTGGCGACATGGAAGAACGAGGCCGCTTGTTTCCCTCCACCCTATTCGCCACTGGCTTTCCATCTTTTTCCGGGGCAAAAGAAAAATCCGTTAACTCATTGTTCAGCAGAAAACCGCGCGTCATGACCCGAGAGCCAAACCCACTTTCAATGGTTGTTGTCATCGACAATCGATTACCATACTGGTCTGCAATAGCAAAATGAGATGTACCCGGGGCATCAGGTTGCAAATCCGGTGAGTAAAGTTTTGCTTCATCCCAGGGAGGACTGCCAGGTTCTGCCTTTTCCATTGCTGAATCCGGGTCAATCAATAATGTGCGATCTTCAAGGTAAGCGGCATTCAACAAGCCTTCAGGCATATCCACGAAATCGGAGTCTGCCATATACAGACCACGATCAGCGTACGCAAGCTTTGCTGCTTCTATGTAAAGATGCCAGGACTCAACACCTGGGCCCATTCCGGGTAAATCAAAGTCGGCCAGCATACCAAGCATTTGCCCCATGGTAAGCCCGCCAGAGGTAGGAGGCCCCATACCGCACACCTCATACGCTCGATAAGGAAAACAAACCGGCTCGCGCTGGATAACTTCATATGAGGCTAAATCATCCATTGTTAGTTGGCCAGGATTGGTCTCCGTTTTGACTGCATTGACAATGGATAAGGCAATAGGACCTGTGTAGAAAATGTCTGAGCCAAAGCCTGAAATCAATCTCAGTGTGTGCGCGAAATCCGGGTTGGTGAGTATTGTCCCTTCGGCTTTGGGTGAACCGTCTTCGTTAAAAAAGTAATTTTTAGTCGAATCAAATAGGGTCAAACCATTTTCGGCAGCGTTTGCAATTGAGTCAGCGAGCTTTTTATTAATCGGAAAGCCTTCATTTGCAAGCTTTATGGTCGGCGCCAGTAACTTCCACCAGTCCTGCGTACCATGCGCTTTATGTGCAGTTTCAAGTAACTTCAACGTTCCGGGCACCCCAACGGATAATCCACCAGGTCGGGCGGCAGACCATTTCATCGGTTCACCTGCATCGTCAAAAAAGTACTCACCGGTTGCCGATGCGGGGGCTTTTTCTCGCCCGTCGTAGGTTAATAGTTTTTCTTGTTCCCCATCCCAGTACAGCAGAAACGCACCACCTCCAATACCCGATGACTCTGGCTCAACAAGATTCAGCATAAACTGCACGGCCACGGCGGCATCCATAGCGGTCCCGCCTGCTTCCAGAACTGCCAATCCCGCCTCGGACGCAAACGGATTGGCTGTAGTAACCATATGTTTACTACCAACAACAGATTTGGGGTGCATTCCATGCGCATCTGCCAGCACTTGCTGAGGAATAATGGCAATACTAAATGTGAGGCAGGATGCCGTTGCGATGAGACGAAAATGGGTCAGGATTTTTACCAGAATTCTGCGGCTTGTATTTATATTCAATGTTGCTGTCCTTTTTGTTTCATGAGCAGGCCATAAGCTACGATAAAATAACCTGCATGCAGTGGATGCCAGTATATACAGCAATAGCTGAAAGTTCACCAGCTTGTACCAATAAAAGTAATGGCCCGACATTACGGTTTCTCACAAAGGTATGCGACGCAAATCAACAACAGCGTGAGTTTATGCTTAAGTGATGTCGTTTTAACGGCGTAAGAATCGTGCTTAAAGACGCGCATGCGATCAAGAAGGCACCACGCGAAACAGGCATACCCGCCAGACAATGAGGATTTTAACGAAACACATTATTGATTGATCGCAGCTTTTCATTGCCAGGACACAATTGATCTTGCTGCAAACTGTTCAAAGGCGCATCGTTTAGCTGCATGACTTCATGAAAGTCAGGTTCCTGCGCATCTATATAGATAAGCCCGGTTAAAATTTGATTGTTCTCGCGACTGTCTAACAATGCTTCAGTAGCAGAACGACGGCTGGTTGGATCATGGTTAGGTTGTGCTTTTTGAAGGCTAAGCGAAGACCCGTCATGTAAGTCGAGTTGCATGGATTCGCCAGCGTCATATTGGGCAGTGATCTCTTCACGAGGTGGTACAAAATCTATGATGCTGCCGGTTTGCACATGTTCTCTAGTGTAGTCGTAGCTCTTGGTCGACCCGTGATGATTATTAAAAGTGACACAAGGAGAGATTACGTCGATCAACGCAAACCCCCTATGCGATATTGCCGCCTTCATTAATGGCACCAATTGCTCTTTGTCACCTGAGAAACTTCGCGCAACAAACGTGGCTCCTATTTCCAACGCAACACCAACCAGATCAATATTTTCGAATGGATTTTCATTGCCTGTGCGCGATTTTGACCCTTCATCGGCCGTGGCTGAATCTTGTCCTTTAGTCAATCCGTAGCAACCGTTGTTCTCAACCAGATACAGCATATTCAGATTGCGTCGCACCACATGGGCAAACTGCCCCATTCCAATAGATGCGCTGTCACCGTCGCCGGAAACACCAATGTACGTCAACTCATGATTAGCGACATTGGCACCAGTTGCCACCGAAGGCATACGGCCATGAACCGAATTAAAGCCGTGGGACTTATTAAGAAAGTAGGTCGGCGATTTAGACGAGCAGCCTATACCGGATACTTTTGCTATTCGGTGCGGTTCTAAATCCAGCTCCCAACACGCCTGAATAACCGCAGCACTAATAGAATCATGACCACATCCAGCACACAGGGTTGAAATGAGCCCTTCGTAGGAGCTACGCGTTAGATCTAGCCCATTTTTAGGCAGTTGCGGATGACGAAAATTCGGCTTTAAATAACTCATGATCAGTCTCCAGCGACCATTTGGCGATTGCCTAACGCCTGTTGAACTTGACTACATACAGTGTCCGCTGCCAGCGGAGAGCCGTCATAGTTTAATACTGATTGCAACTTGGCCGGATCGATCTCCAGTTCGTTTACCAGTACGGTACGCATTTGCGCATCACGATTTTGCTCTACAACAAACACGGTCTCATGTTGTTTTATAAACTCTGCCACCTCATCGTGAAACGGTACTGACAATAATTGCAGGCTGTCAGTTTGCATGCCGTTTTCTGTGAGCGTATCCATTGCCTCATAAACGGCCGCAGCGGATGTTCCGAAGTGGATTAGACCAATTGCAGATCCAGAGCCTTTAACGACTGGCTCGGGCAAGTACGCACTGGCACCATGCCACTTACGCAGCAAGCGTTGCATATTGCGCTCATACGCATCGCCTTTTTCGGTGTAAGTTGCGTATTCGTCGCGGGAAGTACCGCGTGTAAAGAATGCACCTTTCTCAGGATGTGTACCTGGCAGGGTACGAGCGGTAATGGCATCGCCGTCGACATCAAGATAACGCCCAAACTTGTCTAATGCATCGAGTTCATCAGCGGCAAGCACTTTGCCACGGTCATAAACACGATCATCATCCCACTCAAGTGGCTCAGACAATCCGTCATTCATACCGATATCGAGATCGGTTAGCACAATCACTGGCGTTTGCAGTCGTTCGGCTATATCAAAGGCCGAAGCCGTTAAGTCAAAACATTCTTTCGGCGTTGATGGAATCAAAACCACATGTCGCGTATCGCCGTGTGATGCGTACACTGTACTTAAAATATCAGACTGCTGGGTACGTGTTGGCATACCGGTTGAAGGGCCAGCACGTTGCACATTAACCAATACAGCGGGTACTTCAGCAAAGTAGGCCAACCCAAGAAATTCGGTCATTAGAGACACGCCAGGACCACTGGTGGCAGTGAATGCTCTTGCTCCATTCCAACTCGCCCCAATGACCATACCCATGGCCGCAAGTTCGTCCTCAGCCTGTATGACAACGTAATTCTTACGACCCGTGTCGGCATCAATGCGCAAACTGGAAGCGTATTTCTCATAGGCTTCAGCTACCGATGTAGACGGTGTGATCGGATACCATGCTGCAACGGTTGCACCGGCGTACACAGCACCCAAGCCACAAGCCGTGTTACCCGACATTAATATTCGGTTACCAATCAGGTCACGCTTTTCAACTTTTAAACCTATCGGGCATGAGTGTAGATTTTTGGCTGCGTCGTACCCTAATCGCAATGCATTACAATTAGGTTCAATCAGTTTTTTCTTACCGGCGAATTGTTCTGCAATTAGCTGCTCAAGAATATCCATGTCAATGTCCAACATGGCAGCCATTGCGCCAACATAAATGACATTTTTGAATAGCTGTCGAAGTCGAGCATCACTGTAATTGTTGTTAGTAATTTCAGTCAGTGGTATGGCTAAGTAGTTAACGTCACGTCGCAAAAGACGAATATCCAATGGCCGGGTGTTGTCATACACAAAATAGCCGCCAGGCCGAACTTCGCGAACATCATCAGCCATGCTTTGTGGATTAACCGACACCATAATGTCGACGCCACCGGCTCGGCGAGCGGTATAACCCTGTTCACTGATACGCACTTCATACCAGGTAGGCAAACCCTGAATATTTGATGGGAAAATGTTGCGCGGTGTGGTGGGCACACCCATGCGAAATATCGACTTGGCAAACAGCGCATTGGCGCTGGCCGACCCTGACCCGTTGACGTTAGCAAACTTAACGACAAAATCATTGACCGCAACAATTGGTGCAACCTTTTTCTTGGCCTGACTTGTTGAAGGTGTCATGCTGCACTCCCGTTCAGCGGACTGGGTATGTGACAGGCTTTACTCACGGAGTAATTGAATTGCTGCATATCCCAGGCAGCGGTTGGACAACGCTCGGCACATAGGCCACAGTGCAGGCAAATATTCTCATCCTTCACCATGGCTCTGCCCGTGGGCAAGTTCTGGCTGATGTAGAGATCTTGATCCAGCTGTTCTGCAGGCACGGTGAGCTTGGCACGCAGAGCAGGCTCGGCTTCATTTCGAGTAAACGTAATGCAACTGGTAGGGCAAATATCAACACAGCTGTCACACTCTATGCACTTGGCCTCTTCAAATACGGTTTGCACATCGCAATTCAAACAGCGCTGAGCTTCATCGAATGCGACTTGTAGATCAAATCCCAGTTCAACCTCAGCGCGTCGATCAACCAGAGCAACTTCGTTAACAAGATGGGGTACTGCAAAGCGATCGTCGTTACTCACCGAACTATCATAAGACCATTCATGAATACCCATTTTTGTAGAGAATTGTCGATGACCTGGAGCCGGCCTGTCGAGACTCATGTCCTTGCCTTTCAAGAAAAGGTCTATTGACACAGCAACCTGGTGACCGTGAGCCACAGCAGTGATGATGTTTTCGGGTCCGAAGGCTGCGTCACCCCCAAAAAACACGTTAGGCTGAGTAGACTGAAAAGTGACTTTGTCGACTATGGGTTCACCCCACTCGTTAAATTCAATACCGGTAGTTTTTTCAATCCACGGAAAACTAAGCTCCTGGCCCACGGCGACTAAAACATCGTCGGCCTCAATGTACACAGGCTCTTCACCAGTAGAAACCAGTTGGCGTTTTCCGTTTTCATAAACGGATTTGACCTTATCGAATGTCATACCCACGAGGCGGCCATTCTCACAAACAAAGCTGAGCGGTGTATGGTCTGTTAAGAACGGAATGCCTTCTCGCTGCGCGTCTTCCTTTTCCCATGGTGACGCTTTCATTGCATCAAACGTACTGCGCACCGTAAGCGTTACCTGTTCACCGCCAAGACGCCGGGCAGTTCGACTGCAGTCCATGGCCGTATTGCCGCCACCAAGCACAATGACTTTTTTTCCTATTTTGTCGCTATGTTCAAAAGCAACACTCTGCAGCCATTCAATACCGATATGCACGTTCGCATCGGCTTCCTTGCGCCCTGGTAAATTAAGGTCCTTACCACGCGGAGCACCGGTTCCAATAAAAATCGCGTCATAGTCTTTAGCCAGTAACGATGCCAGACTGTCGACACGTTCAGAAAACAAGGTGCTTACCCCCATGTCCAGCACGCGATTGACTTCCTCATCAAGCACTTCTACCGGCAACCGAAACGAAGGTATCTGGCTTCGCATAAAACCGCCACCTTTGGCATTTTCATCGTAAAGATCAATACTGTAGCCAAGCGGTAGCAAATCTCTGGCTACTGTTAACGATGCGGGCCCTGCACCGATCAATGCTAATTTTTTCCCGTTCTTTTGATCTGGAATCTTTGGTAACCAGGCTGAGATATCGCCTTTATTGTCTGCTGCCACTCGCTTCAACCGACAAATAGCGACAGGCTCCTCATCGACTCGACCGCGACGACATGCCGGCTCACAAGGTCGGTCGCAGGTTCGCCCCAATACCCCGGGGAACACGTTAGATTCCCAGTTGATGACATAGGCTTCGGTATATTGTTGGCGGGAAATCAGCCGTATGTATTCAGGTACCGGTGTGTGGGCGGGGCACGCGTACTGACAATCGACAACCTTATGGAAGTATTCCGGATTTTTGATATCCGTGGGAGACGTGGACATAAACCCTCTGTGTTCTTTGTAATGCCTTGCTTAGCATAGTCCAAGAAAGTGCGGACGACTATTCTACACTGTTGCGTAGTCTGAACACGGTCACAAAATGGGTGTTTATAGACGTTGGCAGCATTTTGAACAATGCTATTTTAATTTAATTGGACTGGTTAACGAAAAGGCCACCCACTGAAACTCAGGCATACTCTTAACAGGATTGTTATCCATGTTAAATTCATCCGGCTGATGCAGCAATCTAACCCAGCTGGCAAGACCACAGAAGGCTGAGTATCCTGTCTGTGCGTTGTCTAATCCCAGACATGGAACTTATTGACTAATGAAATCTGACGTTTCCAAACTATTAAAAAACAATGAGCAGCTAAACCACCTGGATTCGGTAAAGGTGACCAGCCATGTTCAACGCGAGAGCAGCGACTGGATTATAAACACGCTAATGCTGGAAGGCTATGACGTCGCCTTTAAATACAATAGAAAGAAGCGGTATAAAAACCTTGAGGGTGCGTCAGTAAACCTTACCTATTACCCAAAAACCGAAAAAGTGGCCGGAATGGAATTCGAATTTATGAAGGTTGTTCGAATTAGACGCAGTTAACACCTGTATCGAATGATAACAGTGCGGTATCGCAGAAATAAGTTATCAGCAAGCTGCGCAGCTAACACTGAAAAACACTGATGCACCAATACCGTTATATCTGATTCACTAACCCACCTCGCGAAGCAGCTGTGCAGGCGATACGTTAAGCGAGCGAGCAACCCATAACGCACCGGCACCAAGGCACAAGATTGCAATACCAAATGCCACAGCCGACCCGGAAAGCCAGCTAAACGACCCTGTTGGTAACTCCAGCCAGCCGGTGGCGACCAATGTTCCGAGCAAGCCGCCAACGACACTGGCAAATAAGGCAACAACCACTCCAAGCAGCAAATACTCAATACCCAATGCGTACATCAGGCTGCCGTGCCGACTGCCAATTGCATGCAGGATCGCGGCTTCACGCAATTGCCTTTGCCGGTTGGCAGCAACAACACTTGCCAGAACCAGTAAACTTGCAATCAGGCTGGTAATTGCAACAATGGACACAGCTAACGCCGCAGCATTAAGAATACGCCGAGCCGAGGCTAGCCCACGCGCAGTGCGGATGGTAACAACAGCGGGAAATTCTTGAGCAATCGCATTGGATGCAGCAATGTCTATGGGGATTGCATCCTGATCAGACGCACCATCCTGATACGCAACACCAACATAGCGTGTGATGTATGAATCGAGTACGCCAGGGCTGAACAAGGCTTCGAACCAGAAACGCGTTTCAAAATTACCCTGTGCATATATCGCAACAAGCTCTGCATCCAGTGTGTCACCAAGAATCGTAAAGGTCAGTTTATCACCGACTTTCACACCTATTTGTCCCGCTTCACGGTCTTCCATGGCAACCAATGGAGGACCCGAGTAGTCAGGAGCCCATAGAGCGCCTGCCGTTGCGCGGACGTTGTCCACTCGTTCCGCTCGATAACCCAGCTTGTGCTCATCGTTGGCTTCTAATGCTTCTGAAGCCTCATCACGTTCTAACAGCGATTCACCGTTAACCGCGCTCAATCGTCCAAGCACCAGTGGCACGGTTTGCACATCGGTAACACCGGGTGCATTGGCAACAACATCATGAAACGCACCTACATCAGGCGCCTGAATGTCGTAAAAGGCCAGGGCCGGTGCACGCGAGGGCACGGTGTTGTCCAGCAAACGCACCATCGACACAATGACAATTGTGGCAGCAACCAGCAACGTTGTAGCAATGCCCAGCGATAAAAGTAATGGGCGCAGTGGTGAACCCGGTTGATCAAGTCCAGCAAATGCACGACGGGCGGCAAAGTGTGGGTCCAGTCGACCAGATTGGACAATTCGTTTGCTCAGTTTTCGAATGGCCACCACCAAAAAAGACAGTGCTGCGTACAACAACACCATTGAAAAAACAAAGCCAATACCAATGACTTTATCAGGCACTAATGCAATCAAGGCAAAAGCTGCAGCTATGGCAAGAGCGAAACATAAAAGCTTAGCGCGAGTTGACAAGGGTGTTCTTATGTCGTGATCCGTGTCACCACGAAGCAGTCGTGCCGGCACAGTAGACAGACTTCTGGCAAGATTGGGCGCTGCAAAAGCAAGCGCTGCGAGTGTGCCAAAGGCCATGGATATCATGGTTGGCTTGAACAATAGCACTGGCGAGGTAGACACCGGCAGGCCACCAGCGAGACTTCGGGATAAAGCAAACGCAATACACCCACCTAACAGCGCTGCCACACCACAGGTTATCGCTGAAACCAGTAAAACCTCAATAACCATAACTCGCGCTCGCCAACCATCCCGTGCCCCTATGGCTGATAAGGTCGCCAGATCTTCGCGCCTGGCATGTAACCACGCAGCCACACCGTTAGCAACCCCAAGTCCACCAACCAGCAATGTCGCTACGGCGATTAATAACAGCACCGCAGCCACCTCATTGAGACGCTCGGATACGCGATCGTTACGTTGCTCGACGGTATTGAGCTCAGCGGTGCTCGTCGGAAACGCGTTGCGCCAGGCTTCAATAAATTGACTGGTATCACCAAACTCGCCATTGCCCGCATCAATACCAGGACCTTCTAAACGAATTCGATATTCGTAATCGACTAAGCTTGTAGGGGTGATAAGACCGGTTGCATCAAGCGTCTCTTGCGACACCAGCACCGGTGGCCCACGAACATCAGCAGCGAATGAGCGATCGGGCTGACCCTGAATTAGGGCGCGCACAGTAAGCGTGGTTTCTCCCACAGTGACGGTATCGCCAATATCAAGACCTTGATCGATAGCCAACGCAGGGTCGATCGCTGCACCGAATGCATCGGTTGCGTCCAGTAAAGACATTGATGGTTCAAATTGCACAGTGCCATAAAGCGGATAATGGTCATCAACGCTCTGTAACTCGATGACGGTAAATGAATCGTCGTCGGTGCCCAACATAGTACGCATTTCAGTCAATCGCGACACCACGCCTTGCCCTGCAATCCATTCCAGCTCTTCGTTGTTGAGTGGCTCACGCACATCGAGCTCAACATCACCACCAAACAATTGGCGTTCTTCGCTGGCAATGCCGTCGCGGATGAGCGCAAGCAGCCCAGTACAGGCAGCAATCAACAGTACGCCAAGGAACAAACTGGTTGCAAGCAAGCGAAGCGGCTTCGAACCTCGATTACCAATAAGATCACGCCACAAAAAAGCCAGCACTGTAAATACTCCTCCTAGCTTATGATGCTTGATGCGCATCGATCAGCATCGCACTCTGATCGGTTGGATGCAAACGTCCTTCATGCAAGCGTACCTGTCGCTGACAGCGCTCCGCTAGCGAAGGGTCATGGGTAACCAGTAACAAGGTCGCGTCGTTTTCCCGATTCAGCTCGAACAACAAATCGGCAACAGCAGTACCAGTCTGGTTATCGAGATTACCGGTGGGTTCATCAGCAACGATCAAAGCTGGCTTGTGTATCAGCGCCCGTGCGATCGCTACTCGCTGGCGCTCACCACCGGACAAAGCGTTAGGATAGTGATCCAGGCGATGTCCCAGGCCAACCCGGTCGAGAAGTTCAGCCGCCTGCTGGCGAGCGCCACGCACGCCCGCGATATCCAGTGGCAAGGCCACGTTTTCGCAAGCGCTGAGGCTTGGAATTAAATGAAAGCTTTGAAAAATGATGCCAATCCGGTCGCGTCGAAGATCAGCCCGCGCGTCATTGGACAAACTATGTAACGGAGCACCGTCGAATGTAATTGAACCGCTGTCTGGTGTTTCCAATCCAGTCAGAACCAGCAACAATGAAGTTTTTCCAGAACCTGAAGGGCCAATGATGGCCACGCTTTGCCCTCGTGTAACGCTGAGCGAAGCACCATTGAGCACAGGCACTGAGGACTCGCCAGCTGTATAGGCAAGGTGCACATCTTCAAGTGTAATCATGCGTGAATTGACTCTGGTTACGGACTTGTAGTTCCATTGTGGTATGGCTATTCGCCAATATAACAATTACATTAAGTTTAGGCACAAATTGCCTCCCTGGGAACTTAACACGCAGACTGATTTGGCTTGACCCAATGATGAAAATCAACTGAAATTGAAATCCTTCCTGCACTTTATATCGTACAAAATAAGGGCGTATAAAAAAGGTCTTACAAAAACCATGAGCAATAGAGTGAAAAACAGACGACTGATATTGAAAAGTGCTGTTGCTTCTGCACTTGGCGCGTCTGCGATAAGTTCGTATGCCGCCGACGCCACCGACTGTTACCCATCAAAATCACCCTCTCGCCAGGCTGTTACCGATAAAGTTCATCCATCTCAAATTAAATCTATCCCTTCTACCAAAGAACACATATCGAGTATTGGAATGGGCACCTGGATTACCTTCGATGTTGCCAACAACAAGACCATACGCGATCAACGCAGCGAAGTCTTACAAACTTTTTTTGATCAGGGAGGCCAGATGATTGACTCATCGCCAATGTATGGCAATGCCGAAGCGATGATCGGATACGGTTTGAAAAAAACCTCAGGTGATTGCGCCCTTTTTGCTGCAAGTAAAATATGGACACCTGTTACCTTCGACGGAATTTCCCAAATGAGAAATTCAGAAGCGCTCTGGGGAGTTGAACCGATAGATCTGATGTATGTGCATAACCTGGTTAATTGGGAAGAGCATCTATCACAACTCGCTGAATGGAAACAATCAGGCAGAATCCGTTATTTGGGTGTGAGTACGTCACATGGAAGACGTCACGATCAATTAGAACAGATTCTCAAAACGAAAAAACTGGATTTCATCCAACTGACTTACAACTATGATAATCGCGTTGCACAGGAGCGGCTAATCCCTATTGCAAGAGATAACGGCGTTGCCGTGGTTGTGAATAGACCGTTTGAGCGCGGGTTTCTGGTTGAAAAATACAAAGACACGCCTTTGCCCGGCATTGCTAAAGAAATGGGCTGTAAGACCTGGGCACAATTTTTATTGTTGTTCATCGTATCGCATCCCGATGTCACTGTTGCCATACCGGCCACCTCACGTGTAGACCACATGCGGGAGAACATGGCGGTGTTGCAAATCGAGTTGCCCGACACACAGACCAGGGAGCAATTACTTTAAACCAGTTTTTTTGAGATGAGCCTCGCAATTACGAGGCAAGCAAACGCTAACCCTGGTTATCACGCAATCAAATCGATTGCACATTCGTTTCTCTTTACTATGAGCAAACGAAAAAAACAGCGAAAAAATTCCGGCAAGCTTCAGAGCCAGGCTGAAACACCTGACATCCGCTCCGCCGAACATTCCAAGACCGACAAGCCAGCGAATAAGAAATCAACAACATCGATACGCGGAAAAAAGCCGTCCAGCAACAAATCGATGTTGACGCGCCGCAATGCAATCAGGCTGTTGATTGCACTACCCGTCGCGGGCGCAGCTGGTGCAGCTATTCACCGCTACGATGTTCAAAATAAAGGGTTACATGATTTAACCTCAATTGGCCAAGGTAAACCTGTGGTTGTGCAAATTCACGACCCAAAGTGCCAGCTATGCCGTCGCTTAATGAATAACACTCGTAAAGCGTTGCAGAGTCGCGACGGTGTCTTATTTCGGGTGGCCGATATAAGTTCAGGAGACGGCCTGCAATTTCAGCGACAACACCATGCAGAAACCATTTCACTGCTGCTGTTCAATGCCAAAGGTAAGCGTGTCGACACAATTCAGGGTGTGACACCTGTCAGTGAATTAGAAAGTCGATTTGCCAGTCTGAATTAGGCTGAAGCCCGCTAAAACAAATCGTTTAACTGTCCCTCCTTCAAGCTATTTGATGTTGTTACTGCAACTTTCCCCACGTAAATAACGCATCCACACGCACTCGGCCCAGCGGTCGCGGTGGAATAAAACTTGCGTCATGCCCTCTAAATCCCACTTCGAGCGCGTCTATACGTGATTTCGATTGTGCTGTGGCCATGAATATCGATCGTTAAGCCGTTCGAGCTCGCATCAACGCCTATGAAAACTGACTTCAAAAAACATCTGTTACTTAACGCTGGCATCGCATTGACCGTCGTGGTGCTTGCTGCTTGTGATTCAGGCGACGACAGTGCAAATGGTGATACGACACCTGTTGAGCAAGTCGAAGACTTTGATCTGGACGCGCTGCACACGCAAATTGGAGATATTCGGGAACCCGGCCCTTCTTTGGGTTTCGCATTACCGCCTAATGGACGTATTTATTCGCGCACCGGTTCAGTCGGTGCAGCCGTTGGCACAGAATTCGAAATTGCGTGCACAGGCGGTAAAGTTCTGGCAGGTGTTTCAGGGCACTACTCCAACCGTCTGGATCGAATTCAGGCGATCTGCGTAACCGCAAATAGCAGCGGCAACTGGACAGACAATCCGGCAACTGTACAAACTTCTGCTGGTAGCAACAATGGTCAGCCGTTTTCACGAGTGTGCCAAAGTGGGCACGCCGTAGTCGGTTTTACCAGTGACTTAGCAAGCCAACATCCAGCTTATTTGCAGCTGCATTGTCGTAAATTGAATGGCGAACAAACCACCATCGGTGAAAGAGCTTCATTAAATACAATCGGAACACTTGGTAGTAACGCACCTACTTCTCGGCCACAATGTGCCGATCGCGCTGCCGCAACCGGGTTTTACGGGTACGCGCAGTCTGCTATCGAGCGAATGGGTCTTGTTTGCTATGAAGACCCGGCATTTGCGGGTCGCTGGTCAAGCAGAATAGATTGGCCGCATATTGCTATTCATTCAGTAATGCTATCCGACGGTAAACTGCTCACCTATGGTACTGGTGGCAGCGGCATCCAGGGCGCTATGGAATACAACGTTTGGGACCCAACTCTGGGTATCGGTCAGACTTCGCATAAAAACATACAAGGCAACGCACAAGTTGATTCATTCTGTAGTGCTGCATCGCTATTACCTGATACGGGGAATGTTCTGATACCCGGCGGCGATGCACGACCACTGGGTCGAAACAATGTTGGCATTCGAGATGCGACTTTGTTCGATGCGGTTACCCAAACAGTCAGCGGTGCTAATGACATGAATCATGAACGTTGGTATCCAACATCGACTACCTTACCCAGCGGCGACATTCTGGTTTCTGCCGGGCGCGATGGCGATGCAGTTTTCACCGAAACACCGGAAGTCTATTCAACAGCAAACGGAACATGGCGATTATTGAATAACGCCAGTATGTCTGCTTATCAATTTTTCTATCCCCGTCAATTTGTTATTCCAAATGGCAAGGTCTTTGGTGTTTCCGGAAGAGCCATGTACATCATGTCTACTGATGGTAACGGAAGCATCAACGATGTTGGTCAGCTACCGGGGCACTCGTTCGGAACATCCGCAACAGCTGCCATGTTTGAGCCAGGAAAAATTATCCATGCAGGTGGCTTCTCGAATCATGGAATAGGTGCAGTCGTTATTGATGTTACATCCGGAACGCCCTCTGTCTCACGCACAGAAGACCTTGCTCAACCTAGACGAGCCTGGGCAACCACAGTACTACTTGCCGATGGAAAGGTCATGATGGTTGGCGGCAGTTATGAAGTAAATGATGATATCACCGCCTCGCACGGTACTGAGGTATGGGACCCGGACACGGGTAAATGGATACAGTACTCACGCCATGAATTGTCGCGTCTTTATCACTCCACAGCAACATTGCTAATGGATGGCCGTGTACTGCTTGCCGGAGGCGGTTCACCTGGCCCGCTTAATAATCGCAATGGTGAGATTTTTTCACCGCCGTATCTCTACGATAAAAACGGTACGTTGGCTGATCGGCCGATAGTTTCATACGCTCCGGATAAGGCAACATGGGGTCAAAGCGTAGACATTCGTACCGGTAACAACGGCGATATAGAAAAAATTACGTTGGTAAAGACAGGCTCAACTACGCACGGTTTCAATATGGATCAGCGATTTCTTGAATTGGACTTTGCACTCAATGCAAACGCGCTTTCAGTGACTATGCCCGCGTCAGGCAATGTGGCACCCCCTGGCTATTACATGATGTTCGCGCATAATGCCAATGGCACACCGTCCCACGCGCACATGGTTCAACTCGGTGTCGATGCAGCACCACCAGCTCCACCAGTAAATCCAAACCCGCAACTACCCCCACTATCGGCCAACACATTGCTAACTAACGGTGGGTTCGAAGCTGGAAAACAAGCTTGGTTTGATTGCGCCGCCACCGATAAGACAGCGGCTTCAAGTACCAGTGTTGAAGGTAGGACCGGCATGAAAGTTAACACTGGCGGTTGTTTATACCAAACAGTGTCAGTACAGCCTGGTACAAACTATTCCCTGAACTGTCATTCACGCGGTGGGCCGTTAGAATACTCCAGCTTGTCTCTGCAAATGCTGGATGCAAACTATGCCGAATTAACCAGCGCGAGTGTAGTAGTTGAATCTGCCGATTTCGAACAGCAACCTATTTCACTTACAGCACCGGTAAATTCATTTTATGGCAGCGTCACGCTATACAGCGAAGGCACAGCCTATTTTGATCGATGCGAACTCATTCAGGAAGGCACACCAACAACCACGCCACCAACCGAACCACCGGCATCACCAGACAACAGTCTTATCAGCAATGGTGATTTCGAAAACGGGAAAACGAACTGGACAGATTGTTCAAGGCCGGAACTGACCGGCACAACGAGCGATTCGGCTAATGGCGCAATCGCTATGCAGGTGCAAAACGCCGGTTGCATATATCAGGAGTTTCCATTAACGCCGGGTAAAACATACGAGTTGTCCTGTCTATCAAAGTCGGCTGCAACAAATTATTCGAGCCTGTCTTTAACGTTAATGAATGAGTCGTACACCACATTGGCCAGTGACCATAAGCCAATAGGTCGAGATTTTTTTCAATCCTATAAGGCTCAGCTATTCACCCCATTTGACGGCAGAATTGGTGCTGTGACTTTGTATTCAGAAGATACCGCTCAGTTTGATGATTGCTCGGTTGTCGAAATCTAGCGGCATCAGTCGTGAATTACGTGGTTTTGGTGCATCGCCTTGCCAACAGATATCCTAGCCTTTTTTACTAGTTGTCGAAAATTTAGGGTATCCCCTAGTTTCCAAAATTATTAAGAGCCGATAACATCTCCACGAGGCGCCTGCGCGCTGTTTTGAAATTGGGGCAAATTAGAGGCTTAATGGCCACTTTTCGGGCAAGCATGCTGTAAACAGACCCCTTAGCTTAATGGCTGGTCTTATTTTGGCAGTCTTATTTAGCAGGTCTTATTTAGCAGGTCTTGTTTAGCAGGTCTTGTTTAGCAGATCTTGTTTAGCAGATCGTAGTTTATTGAGAGCACCGACAACGAGGTATGAGGATCTTAAATGAACACTGTAAATCAAAGCACACAACTATCCACTGGCCTTTCCCAAGAGCGCGACGACGATAAAGCTGGGTTGGAACTATCGCAAACGCCTCTGCAGGCCCTTCTGAATGAGGCCAACTCAGGCGGCGATCAGCATAACGGCGCCGGGGCTCCAGCATCAGATGAGTTACGTAATCCGGCAAATTTCGCCACACCGGGCCCGATGACTAGCTTGTTGAGCGAGCCTTTGCTTGCCAATCCATTTTCAACAGTCCAAGCCAGTAGCGCGCAGCCAACCCGATTCAACAATGCGCAGCAGTCACAACCCAGCACGTATGAAGTGAAAAAACACGACACACTTGCCGGCATTGCATCCGTACATAAAATGGATTTAAGCGAATTGCGCGCATTGAATCCGCAAATTAAAAACACAGATCAGATTCAACCTGGCGATCGTATCACTGTTTCCAGACCACAGGACAATGGAAATCCTGGTGATAGTGTTACAGGCAATGCGCAGTCGTAGATAAACTCGGTAGTCAAACACGAAACACTTACCGGAATTGCGCAGCAACCAAGCGTGAAACACGCTGATCATACCGTTGGCAGATAACGTATTGCTATAGGGGATTTCCCTGGTTAAAAATTACACATCCGGCTTCACATTAATACATTAACAATTCATACATTAACAATTCATGTATTAACTATTCATGCAACAACAATGCATGCAACAACAATGCATGCAATAGCAATGTAAAAACTTTTTCTCTGTTGTCTCGTTGTAGCTATTACACATATCAACACGATAATGGAGAGAAACTGATGAGTATTCCAGGCATAGGTCGAATAGCCGGTATCACCAATGCTATAAATAGCGTGATCGATCCGATCGAGCAAGCGAAAAATTTCGCAGTCGACAGAGCAGAACAACGCGCAAACGTATTCACCTCCGAAGTAGCAGAAATCACCAATACCGCACTTCAATCAAACACACGAGGACTAACCGAACAAGAGCGAGCCATTGCCGAAGAATATTACGGCGATTCAATCGATCTTGATAGAGTCAAAGTTAACGAATCTTCGGTGCTGTCAAGTTTAAGCCAATACGACCCTGGTAATGACAACGCACGTCCGTTCGTTCTCGGAAACACCATTAACTTTCCCAACGGGTTTAATCTTGACAGTCCAAAAGATCGCGGCACTTTCATTCATGAACTTGCACATGTGTGGCAATACCAGAACACCAAGGGAATTGGCGTGCAACTGGAAGGTGCAACGCTTGCTCGCGATTCATCCAACTATGACATCGACACTGACTTGTTAGACGATGTTGATAACTTCGATTCATTCAATATTGAACAGCAGGCTGAGGTTGTTCAGGGGTACTATTTACTACAAACCCATGCTGAGCTAACAGAACAAAGGGATGCATTACTGAGCGGTCCGTTGCCCGTAGCTTCATCTGAATTGACATCCGCACTGGAAAATATCGACAACGACATTGCAGAAGTCGAAGCCAAAGGTGCGTTCCAAGACTTAACTGCAGCCGGCATTACGGTAGAAGATCTTGAACCCTTCATTGACAAGATTCAAGGGACGCAAAATGAAATCCGTTCTGAAGTGTTCGAAGCCACAGACGAAATCATTAGCTCTGGACTTAGCCCTATAGAGGTTGTTGAAGGCGGCTTTGAGGTTGGACGTGAATTTGGTGAAGCGGGCTTAGATGCAGGGGCCAATGTTGTCACTGATGGTATTCACGCGGCAGATGAGTTTGTTGATGATGTAGGAGACCTTTTTAGCGGTAGGTGGAGCCCGTTCGGTAGATAATAACCGACTTATCAAAGGGCGGCTGACGAGGACACAAAGAATTGATGTTCTCGTTCGCCCAATTTTCGGACACTTTCCGAATACTTTCTAAGCTGCCTTATCAATCGGATTTAAACGTCGATAAACATGGTCCAGTAATCTGGTTTCAGCTTCCATATGTATACCATCATGCTCAACAAGTTCAGCCAGGTGATCCAGCAGATTCTGTTTTTGGTTAACAGGTAGCTGAAACAGGCAATCCAAAGCATGTTCAAGATCAACAGTTATGGTCGATTTATCTACTCTATGCATAGGGATTGACTGGCTTGTATAGCACTTTAATGTACTTTGATATTTACGCTCGTTATTTTCCTCATTGTTACCTGACGCCTGAACGATTGTTGAGATCAGGATTGCCAGCTCTGGAAGGCAATCGTTCATTGCACGTACGCCCACCTCGGTGACGGATTCAGGCGTAACAACTGTCCTGGTGACGCCGGTGGCAGGACTCTTTGATTTTCTATCTGTTTTCGATTCTTTTTTTCTGCTTTTAACATCGAAGTGCGGCTCTATTGCGCTGATGCGTGACGCTAAGGTTGGGTGCGTTGCAAGCGATTGCGGAAATAGAAAATGTAACGACGGCGCATCAATGCACATATGAGCTATTTGCGCAGCGTACTTTGAATACAACCCATGTGCAGTTTTATTTTGGGCAATCTTGTTCAGCGCACTGGCCATACCCCAAGTATTCCTGGTGTATTGAACAGCCTTGGCATCTGCAAGTAGTTCACGCTTTCTCGTGAAAGCGGCTTTTAGCACATTCCCCATAAAGCTAAACACACCACCAAGCACACACAGAAGTAACCCCACTATGACAAGTGCCACATAGGCGAACGCAAAATTATGCTTACCACTTGAACGAGTGTAAGGGTTATCGTTTATTTTGAATTGAGTTTTCCGGAAGCAAGCATAACCAGCCTCGCTGATTGCATTCAGCCCACCAAGCGCGATTAGCAGCTTCATGGATAGATCTAAGTCACCACTTTCAATATGTGCGATTTCATGAGCAACAACTGCTCGAAGTTCCAACTCATTCAGTTTTTCCATTGCGCCAAGCGTAACCACCAAAACGGTGTGATCGCTATTACCTGCTACAAATGCGTTGATGGAACTTTCATTGTTCAGAACATAACTGTCAGGTGGTGATATACCTGCGGCTACCGACATTTCCTCGACCACATTCAGTAGTTGAGTGTGTTTCCGTTGTTTACCATTACGCTCGATGAGTATGGCACCCAGGCGCGTTGCCAATTGATGCCCACCATTGGAAACATCTTGCCAACGTTTATAGCATCCACTAATGATTACCAGCGCCATTGGACTGATAAGCACAAGCTTTGTCAAAGTGAGATTCAAGTCTGGATTGATTTTTTGCAAGATACCGGCCGCCGTACTCGCGTACCAATAAATAACCAAAAAACAAACAATTAACACCACGGCAAATGCGGCAAGCAATAATGTAGAATGCCGACGTGAATCGTTCTGGGTTTCAAAAAAGTCCATTTTTCAGTTGTCCACGTCGGTGAGCCCAGACTGACATTCGTCATGAGATAGGCAGTAATCGGCCTGTAACACAGATTTCTGAGTGATGCGTGTCTAACTGTTTGTACCGTCTGTGGTCACAGTTCACAGCTATAAACACGCGTGGCATTCAATTTGAACTATCTAATTTCATCCATTGCTGAAAGTGCGCAGGGCCGATACATCACTGTTTTTCTACCCGCTCTTACTCTTGCTCGTGCTGCCTGGATAAATTGGTTACCTGGGAGCAACTGCCTGATACGAATTCTTCAGATAATCTGGATCATCAACTTGGCGTGTCAGAATTCTCAGCGGCCCCATGAATGCCTCCATGTGATCAATACCCAGATCTAAAGAATCTTGAACGCCCTGCTGGCCTCTCCACCACCATTTGTACATGCCGAACTTGGCGTTTCCGCCTACTGGATTGAAAGGGTGTACTGTTCTTGTTTGCTCAGAGTAGACTTGCTCGCCATCCATCCACACTTGCATCAATCCGGTATTGTCATCTCCCCAGACAACATGAACAACAATATCTATTTTCTGGCCAGCCGTTGGCACAACACCCGTTGCGTCGTACGTGTTAAACGGTTCTCCTGTGGCGTTGACTATATGTAGCTCACCGGCCACACCACTGCCTGGCCCATTTTCCTCGCTAGCCGCAATACTCACCATAGGGCTCTCACCAACCGTCCCTTCATGCACTTGAAACAGCGCCCATGGATTTTCTTTATCAGCTATGTATTCATCGCCGAATGTGTAACTCCAGCCAAACCACTCTTCGGTACCATTCTCATGATTTATTCGCCAAGGTGCTGTCCGGACTTCAGCGCGAAAGTTGTAGGCGTTGGTACACCAACTTGCAGGTGGTTGGTTAAGGTCTAGTCGGAATCGTAAACGATCTCTCTGATTCGTCACCTGATAAGAATTGCATTCTGCATCAATCACTAGCTGTCGATCGCTGAAATGCGTATCAACGCCAGGCTGCCCAGACGCCACTGGCACGTCATTCCAGCACCAGGTTTTCAAACCCGTATCGCCAGCAAGACCGCCATTCGTAATACAGCCGGGTTCATCATCGGTGGTCCCGTAGGTGTAGTCGGTATACTGCCACCCATTAGCGGTTGTTCGAAACCACAACCGAGCATGCACAAGCGTTCCATCAGTGGGCAACTGATCGACAGTTACGGAATTTTTGTCTCTTATGGATGGCCCTGAATTGTAAAGATCAAAGTGGCCTTGACGGCTACCAAGATAGAGCCACCAGTAATTTACCGCTGTATTGTTGTCTGCCCAATTAAAATCAGCACGGCCGTTGACCAGCATTTCACCGCCTGCAGGACTGGTCATGGCAGGTGTCTGCACATCATCCAACATGGCTGCTGTGAACTCGCTGTCGGTATAGCGCCACTGTGACGAATTGAAGTACCACAGCCTGGTGTGTACTGTAGTGCCATCCACTGGAATGCCAATGACATTGTATTCAGTGCTTGTACCCAAATCTCCAGAGTTGGAAATATCTGAGGAACCGGGAGACGTACCAACATAGAGCCACCAACGTTCAACGTCAATATCGTCAGCTGTCCAGCTAAATACTTGCTTGGTGCCTGCAAGCGTGGAATTGGCTGGAGGATTGGTTACGTCGGGTTGGGCGAACGACAATGTCGACAGTGTGGCGGTAACGACCAAGAGCAGCAGGCGTATAAAAACAATGTGCATGCCCTTGGAGTGGTTAACGTTGAGTCGCATACGAGCACCTTCGTGTGTTATCGCACAATGATACAACTAACCAATGCGCCCGAAGGTTGCTGGTTTGCAACTCTCAATGACATACAACGACAAAGAAGTGCATTGCAAAACCAACCTCTACCCAAGTCGGCCAACGCGGTTTAGCACCTTCAGCATGCAAGGCCCAGATACCGAGCCAATCTTTATGCCGTTGCAGATTAACTCGCGATGTCATTAAGCATTGTTAGCCTAGGCTCACTAATCAATTAGATTCAATTTGAAAATCGGGTATTTCCGCGAGCTAGGGAAATCCCTAATAGCGATGTCATTTGCACTACTTTAGTGTTCGAAAACACAAAAATTATTGCTACCCAAACCACATTGAATGTCGCTGGCCAAATTCATTATCAGTTAATTCACGTGGAGCTGTGATGGTGTTCTCTTGAGCGCGTTGCCCAATAGACTGACTGATATAAAAACACAGAAAACAGATTCTAAAGGAAAGGTGTCACCAGTGAACAAACTAAAAAAACGACTATTTATATCCGGCCTATTTGTACTAACCCAGTTTGGAATAACAAACTTATCGGCCAATGAAGTACTTGTCTTTTCGGCCGACAACTTCAATACTGGAACGACGACTTTATATCAGCAGCCCAATGATGGTGAATATTGGTGGCTGGCAAACAACTCTCGGCGTTGGCTCTACCGTCATTGCGCGCAAAGCCACATCGACGCAGGAGAAACTGTTGGCATTGTTGAGTACAGCGTATTGGAATCCATTCCGCGCGATGATGGCCCTTGTCCTGCGATAAGGGATAACCCTGTGACACCCGATCCAGAGACGCCCAACCCGGAAACGCCCGACCCAGAGCCTCCCAGTCCAGACACACCAGACCCGACAACATCCAATCTATTCCAGCAACCTAACGATGGTGAGTATTGGTGGCTGGTTAATAACACGCGTCGCTGGCTCTACCGACATTGCGCGCAAAAGCACATTGATGCTGGGGAAACAGTTGCGATCATTGAATACAGTGTATTGAAAACAATAGCTCGAGATGATGGGCCCTGCCCGGCTGTAAGAGATAATCCAGGAACACCAGACCCTGGGACACCAGACCCTGAGACACCAGATCCAGAAACACCGCACCCAGACACGCCGGTGGGTAAGGAAAAGTTAGAAACGTTGCGTAATAACAACCCTCTGTTTCGTCAACATGAAGCACTATCAAGTCTTGATTTGACCGGCTTGGGTTTTTATCACGATGGTTTTACAGAACCATCTCCCGTTCCGGATAATGGTGCGAGCCCGCAAGGACAGTTTCGCATAGGTTGTCAATACTCTCACTTTGCTTACGACGACCCTATAGTAAAACCATCACAGCCGGGTCAATCGCATTTGCACATGTTCTGGGGCAATACAGGTGCCGATGCGTTTACGGTCTTTGATGAGTCCGCACCGCTTGGTGATCCGAATAACATTATGGAGAGTGGTGGGTCTACCTGCCAGGGATTTGAATTAAACCGCTCGGCTTATTGGATGCCCGCCTTGCTGACAAGTAAGCATTCTCCAAGAAGTATTGTGGTGCCGGATGACATTGTGATTTATTACAAAAGCCATCGCCCCAAAGACGTGAACCCACTGCCGGCAGGTATTCAGTTCCTGGCTGGAAATGTAAGTCCGGGTGCGGTCATGCAGCATAGTTTTACACCCAACGGACAGCTCTTCTGGTCTTGTGGTCGAAGCGGTTCGATAAGCAGTATATCTGGCACAATACCGACTAATTGCAAGGCGGGTGAATACATAAACGCCACGATAAGCTTTCCACAGTGTCTGGCAATTGATAGAAACGGGAATCCGGTGTTGAGCTCACCAGACTTTATGAGTCATGCTCGAATGGTCTCAAACACAGCCCCCTGCCCGGCATCACACCCATACCGTGTGCCGCAAATCAGCTACCTGGTATATTTTCCAAATGGGACTGACGGTGCTGGCGCAGGTGTTTCCAATTGGGTGTTGTCTTCAGACCACGGCGTTCCAGGTGGAAGTTTGCATGGGGACTGGCTTGGTGGGTGGCATGACTCAGCTATACAGAAATGGATAGATGGTTGCTATGATCCCACTGGCAGTTTCAGTGGTCCTCGCAACTGTTCTATCGGACAAACCGGACGAAATGGAAGTCATCGACAGTTTAGAAGAGTCAGCCGACTTAACGACTACGATGGTCCGAACTTTCTATCTTTAGACTGACAACTGAGTAACGAGTTTTGCCACTGATATTAAAGTAGTGGCAAGACTCGTTCTGTCTCTGCAAAAGCGTATCTGTCTTATAAAATCGCGAGAATTCTTTATACTGGCTATTGCTAAGCTGCGCTGCGAGCCAGTACGCCCATCGTACTGGCTATAAGTCGCGAAACAACCAGCGCACCGAGATTATCAATATCAACCTCTGGCATATATTCCACAAAATCAATTGCTGATATTGTTCCTTTGCCAGACGCACCCTTGATTAAATCAAGAACCTGATAGTAACTCAGCCCCCCAGGCGTTCGGCCTATGACACCCGGAACGATTGACGGATCCATTGCATCAACATCGAGACAAATTATAATATTCGAATCTGGTTGAATGAATTGCAATGCAGACTCAACACCGTTCTGATGCAGATCGTAAGCAGTAACGAACTGAACTCCCCAATCAAGCGCGTCCTGTTGATCTTGCGGATGACCAGAGCCAATCCCTCGGGCACCGACTTGAACAATGCGCTCGATATGATTCATCTCTGAAGCGCGACGCATGGTTGATGAAAGCCCCAGGGATTCCCCCATATGAGAGTCTCGCCAATCTATGTGAGCGTCGATTTGCAAAATAGTATATTGCTTACCCGTGGTTTGCATGGCTTGCAGCATCGGAATAGGCACCGAATCGTCACCACCGACGACAATGGGCACAGCTTTTTTTGACACAACCTGTGCGACAACATTGTAAATATTGTTACGGTTATTCTCCGCATTGTTATCGTCTAAAGGCAGATCACCATAGTCGGCGGCACTCTTGGTACCTGGTGGAAAGGTTGCACCATCAAGGTCAAAGTTATAACGATCTATATTTGCAGACAATGACGCAGCAGATTTTCGCAAGGCCTTTGGTGCATTTCGGCAATATGATCCAACCGCCCCGTACGGTGTTGCGCCTGGCGCTCCTATGAATACCGAAGAAGCATCAAGCTGCTCCAGATTTTTGCAGCTCGGCAACCCCAGGAACGTATCTGCTTGCGTAGCTCCAAACAATGAAGCCAGGTCTGGTTTAGCGCTTGTCATGTCGTTTGTAACTGGTTGGGTATTGATGCAGTATAAACTGTCAGAACAATTTAGGAAGGGCCTTAACCAATGTCAAATTGCAACTGGTGTTTAGAATGGTTTAGTACTTCATTTAAAGTGTTGTCTGATAAAGTCAGGTATTGTATCGGATTTCCAATATACGGATTTAGCGTTTGATTAACCTCGCCTTAGCCGGTATCGGTGAAGTCGCTTTAGAGCACCACGTACCCGCGATTAATAGCTCCAGTAATTGGCGCCTGGCCGCAACTTTTTCACGCAAAGGATTCATTTCTGGTGTAGACGCCTATCATGATTTTTCAGCATTACTACGATCACGCGACGACATAGAAGCCGTGTCACTTTGCCAACCCCCGAAACCTCGCCTGCAATACGCAATTGCTGCGCTACAGAACAATCGTCATGTCATGCTTGAAAAACCCACGGGCGCAACAATTTCCGAGTGTCTTCTACTGAAAAGGATGGCACAACAAAATAATCTTTGTTTGTTTGCTACCTGGCATTCGCGCAAAGCACATATGGTAGAAAACGCGCGTAATTGGTTAGCAGATAAGAAGCTCAAATGTTTGCATATTGATTGGAGAGAAGATGTTCGCCGTTGGCATGACGGCCAGGAATGGATTTGGCAACCCGGTGGATTTGGTGTGTTTGATCCTGGCATCAATGCGCTGTCGATAGTGACATACATATTGCCAGACCCAATATACGTAACTTCCGCCAGATTGGAAGTACCTGAAAACCGGTCAACCCCGATAGCAGCTGCACTAACCTTCGGTCACCCACACAATGCAAGCGCTACCGCTTCGTTCGACTGGCGTGAACAGGGAGAACAAAGCTGGAGCATTGAAGCCGATACCGATGCCGGATTACTGGTATTAAACAATGGCGGCTCAGAGCTTTTTATTAATGGCGAAAAAATCGACACTGCGGCAAAAGCGGACACCATAAGCAGCGATGCTGCGATGAATACACTTGGCAATGAATACAGGCGTCTGTACGAACGGTTTTACCATCTTATTCAGCACAAAGAAATAGATATGGATCTCGCTCCACTTCAATTGGTGGCCGATGCTGTTTTACTTGGTAGTCGTAAAACGGTTGAAGCGTTTCACTATTAATTTTTACACACAGCTGAATAACAAAAAAGCCCCGCATGCGGGGCTTTCTAATTCGTACAACGATACGGTTTTATCAGGCAGGATTCGGCCAAACAAAATCTGGTCGCAAACCTTCATAAACAGGACGGCCATCATCCGGTTTGGGAACACCCGTTGCCGCATCGTAAAACGCATGGTAAGTGGTTTGAAGCGTAGCAGGATCATATCCCATCAGGTTTGGCACGATGGCTTTTACCCGGCGCTCCTTATCATCAAGCATAATAGGCGTACCACAGTCAGCACACGTGCACAGCTCCAGCGGGCCATCCGGGTTATTGGCATTGAACGGCTGGCGGTTGAGTTTGTCAGGATTATCTACCACTACGTCGGCATGGTTAAAAAATATAACCTCTGTTGTCGGTTGCCCGGTCACACTTTTACAAACTGAGCAATGACAAGTGTGTTTGTCGATAGGTTCGTGGTCTGAGTGGGTTCGAATGTGATCACATCCACCTGAGTATTGAGCCATTTTGTTCTCCTCGCTAAAAGTAGCAGAACAAGTATATATTGGCGGTTAACAATTACCTAATTTAACAGACGCCTCGGTTCAGCCAAGCTGTCAATTGTCGTCCTTTCGAGCTAACTCTTTCGATGCAGTATTCTGATCGCGAACGTTTAATCGACAGATAATCTGGCTCTGATTGGTACGTTCTGCCGCATTTATGCCTTGAAGCCAGAAATTGTTTTTGCTCTATCCTGTAATGGTGTTGAAATGCTTGAATCAGAAAACACTTCAATGAGATAGGGCTCTGCACATTGCATACACAGACTGGCTATCGGGCAACGCAAAGGCAATACCCGATATTGCTCTTGGCGATGCAGCACTATCAAACGAGTTGAACAAAGTTTTGGCGAAATCCGGCTGTACATTTGAAGCATTCGAACACCCAGTAACAAACACTGCAGAATTTATTCTCTTGAGTACCACCAGAACTGTCTATGAGTTATCTGAGGTCAACTTATTTGGCTCCTCAGGGTAATGCAACGGAAGACATTGATCACAAAACGTGTGCGTGAACTCAAGATTCGACTTACCCACCAAATAGGTTTCCACTGTGCGGAAATAGCCGTCATCATCCCGAATAGATTTGCAGAAGGCACACATGGGTAGCAAGCCCTTAAGTTCTTTCATTTCTATCAATGCTCTTTCTAAATCATTGATATGTGTCTGTGCTGCCTCGGCCATTTGATTCTGGCTTTGCGCAAGAATAGAAAATTCATCTTTACCGGTCACTGGCGTGCGTGCTGAATAATCACCATTGACTATTTGTCTGGCAGTAAATGAAATGCTAGCCAGTGGTTTCACCACGCCTAGCCTGAACAACGTGTAAGTGATTGCGGCGACCGCAGCCAAAGTGACCAACAGCACTCCAACCAGTTTCATAATAAGAGAATTGACTGGTTCGCGAACCTCTGTTTCGTCAATTTCTGCAAGCATCCCCCAATTCAAACCTTCAATGTTCAGTGGTCGGTATTGCGACAGAACACTAACGCCACGATAGTCCGGCGTAATGACAGAACCGGTGCTGCCGTTGGTAACGGCCCTTGAAGCTTCAGTGTCAACTTTCTGGGTCAGAATGGTTGACGTATCGCTGAAACGACTGTCTGTGCGCATGAACAAATCATCACCAACGATGTAAGTCTCGCCCGAGCCGCGCAGACCATGAATGTCTGCCACGACGCGGTTGGTTTTTTCATTGCTAATTTGAAACGCGACTGCACCGACCAGTTCTTCCCCATTAAATACCGGCGCAGCGAAGAATAATGCCGGTTCAAAATAACTGGCCGAATAGGTTTCGAGATCGCTGGTTATAACAGTGTTGCGTTCACTACCAAGGGCCGCACGAATGGTATTACCAAGATTACTCGTAGCATAGGGTCCATGATTGAAGTCGGTAGCAAAATCGGTTTCTTTCCTTGCGGAGTAGACCAGTCTGGCGTTATGGTCAAAAAGAAATATGTCATAGAATTCAAATGATTTCAGGTATCTATTTAGTTTGGAATGATATTGATCATGTGCGCGCTGGTATGATGATGTAACAGCCGGTATATAAGCCTCGTGCTTGTTTCCAACGGCGTTGGGGTTTTCTACGATATAAATCCACTGAGCAAGTCGCTCAAGGCTTGATTTTGGCAGATAGTCCGATATTTCTAATTGCCGTTGAATTCGACTGGCGAATTCAGTGCTATAGTAACTCTCCAGATCGTTTTGAATTTGTTCTTCGGATGGCGCGCTGTCACCGACTTCGATTTCCAGCTTGTTCAGGCCATCGGTAAATGACTGCGTAGCTTCAATGATACGAGTATCTACCGCAAGATTCGCAACTTGCATCTGAGTCACTCTAAAGTGATCTTCTACTAACGTCGCACGGGATTTCAGCGCCGCTTCCAGATGCATTTTGCTTTGTTCAAACATTGCTTTATTGGTAAAGTGCGCGGAGAGCCATGAACCAACGAATGCACTGATAGCGAACAGGCATATAATGGTAATGCCAAGTCGTATGAATACAGAATGAAAAGATTGCATTGCAGAAAGTCCTTTTTTGCCCTGGGTGGTATTTTAATCAGATACCTCCGGTAAATCTCAGCAATTTGCGGTTGTCACGGATGCAGCCCTACACGGGTATTAAATGTCCGATGTTTGCCTTAGGAGCCACATGTGTGTTGTTCAAAGGTTGTAAAAAAAGATGCTGGCAAGGCTGCCAGTTCGATGTCACTGAATATTCTCTTGCTGGACGATGAAGAAGCTGTATTGGTCGCCCTGTCAAGACTATTAAAAGCTCGCGGGCATCAATGTTCCACGGCTCAAACAGGCGAAATTTTGCTGGATATACTCAAGCAAGGCCAGCAAACAAGTAGTCGTTTTGATCTGGCTATTCTGGATATCAAAATAGTGGGTGGAATGGGCGGGGTAGAAACAATGCAGCAAATAAGGCTAATAGACAGCAGCATACCCATTCTGTCTATGAGTGGTAATCCTGTGGATACCTTGTTTGAAGGAGACGAAGCCAGCGGCTTTGCGGCACACCTGGAAAAGCCATTCAGTGCTGATCATTTATCTGCAGAAATACAGCGCGTGTGCTCAGACTCATTTCAAACCAGTAACACATGATTAGCAACACATGAGATGAAATTGGCTTCCGATGCCGTACTTTTGTGCCGTGGACTTACAAACAAAATTAATAACTCGACGAAATAAGTAAACATGGTCTGAACATGACCAAACATACTGTACACATCGCAGAATGAGACACGTGCAGGTGTTAATCTACCAGACACCATACTAAACTTGCGGCTGTAAGTTCACACAACGCATGTGTTGGGCGAGCAGCACCAGGCGCTGCCATCGATTTTGAGATGGCTTATAATAGCCATGCGAACAATATCGCATTAACACCAATCTGCATTTTCAACGTAAAACACGGAGGTATTATGAGCACACGTAACACTATGCGCTTTGTTACACCAATTTTCATGCTGTTAACTAGCTCGGTCAAAACAACAACTGCGTACCAAACCAAAACGCCTGTACACAAGGCTGCAAACAGATTGATTTTAATTCTCATCGTTTTTTTCGCCATGAGCGGCAACGTGTTCGCTCAAACAGCAACAACGGACGACTCCGACGACATTGACAATCTAGGATGGACTTTTGGGCTAGGCATTGCGCATTTTTCATTGGACCAGGAAGCTGCTTCAAAGGAAAGTATCGGAGACACAGCGTTTTCCTTTGACCTCAATGCGTCCTACCACTTTGCTCCACGGTTTGCGGTATCCGCCGGTCTAGGGTTTTTGCAGTTGGATGACAACGCCAAATTCACCGAACAAGTACTTGTTACAGATATTTTCGGGTCTGATGTTGAAACCGCGACCTCAGAAGCGAAAGGTATCTACTACTATGGTGAACTGCTCTACATTGCAACCAGTGCTTCATCTCCAGTGCAATTTAAAGCTGGAGTCGGTTTCGGTTCAATTGCTGGAGCTGACCGGAGTATTGAAAACTGTTCAGACTGTACAGAGATAGACATAGACTTGGCAGGCGGACCTTATGCAACAGCATCGATTTATCGTGGGTTTAGCGACAACAAGTACAATATTGGCTTAAGCGGAAATCAGTTTTTCAGTGGTGACATCAAGAATACAGCAGCGCTCTGGTTTGAATACATTTATCAGTACTAGCTGTTTACAACAAAATGTCACCGTCTTAGCACTTTGCTGCAGCCGAAGATTAACTTCGAACAAGCAACGGTGATTTTATAATCACCGCTAGTCAACAACAACAATTAAAGCCTCCCACTGCGTCAGGACAGTTACCGCCTTGACAAAAACGCAGTGGGAATTTTAATAGCAGAGCAGATATCATGTTTTCAGTGACATGATATTGCCATTACTGCGGTAAATAACCTGCCAATTCCTTTTCTACGGCTTTTGGGTCAGCGGCCAGCCCCTGACTCATACCATCAGCCATTTCGCCGGGATAGATCTCTTCCACGCCTTTTTCAACACCATCAAGCATGGCATTTGCAACATCGGCTGCTGGCATTTTGGGTGGAGGAAAATCACGGCTCATGTCGGTATCGACCGCTCCCGGCATAACAGCGATGACCGCCGTATTCTGTGCGGCAAGTTCTGCGCGTAAGCCTTGTACTAATGATAAGCCCGCGGCTTTGGATGCACACAGCGAACCCATCAACGGCAAATTGACTCGTGCCAATATGGACAACATGTTGACTATAGCACCGCCACCATTTTGTTTAAGTACTGGTGCAAAGGCGCGACACATTGCTAGCGTGCCAAAATAGTTCACTTCCATTTCATCTCTTGCACTGTCCAAATCTTGCGCGGCTGCAAATGCAGACATATTGTTTACACCAGCGTTATTTATAAGCAGATCGACATCAGAAAGTTGCGCAGCTAACGCTGCCACTGCAGTATGATCAGTGATATCAAGTTTAAGCGCCTCGACCACTTCTGACCCTGTGTCAATGGTCGAAGGGTCACGTGCTGTCGCGTAGATTTTTTTTGCACCACGTTTTATCAGCTCGCTAACAATACTTTTACCAATACCTCGGTTAGCGCCTGTGACTAATGCAGTTGAACCTTTAATTTGCATAGCAATACCTCCGTAAATAGTTGTGGATGAGACGGCTGCATTATCCAGCCAATTGTTGTCAATTTCGGGTAGCGGAATAGCGCGAATAAGCTCACGCGTATAAGGGTGTCTTGCAAACGTGAATAATTCGGCCGTTTCATTGTGCTCAACTATATGGCCATTTTGCATCACCAGTGTTTGATCACATAAATACCGAATAACCGAAAGATCGTGGCTGATAAATATAAGGGTCAGGCCCAGCTCCTCTTTAAGCTCCTGCAGCAAATTTAGAATTCGCGCCTGTGAGGACATATCGAGTCCACTAACAACCTCGTCTGCAACAATGAGTTCGGGACTTACTGCAAGCGCTCGCGCTATAACCGCTCTTTGGCGTTGCCCACCTGACAATTCATGTGGATAGCGTTGCAACAACGAGGGTTCAAGACCTACTCTAACGAACAACTGTTCCGCAGCTGCCTTTCTCTCGGAGCCAGTTTGCAGCTCGTGCATCAGCTTCAGTGGCTGGGACAACGAATAAGATAATTTTCTGCGTGGATTCAATGCAGACTGGGGGTCTTGGAAAATCATTTGCAAACGTTTGCGGTAGGGCTGCAACTCTCGGCTGCTTAACTGCGATATATCATGCCCATCAAACTTAAGCGACCCGGCACTGGGTTTGATCAATCTTAATATTGCACGCCCCAATGTGGTTTTGCCCGAACCGGACTCTCCCACGATACCCAATGACTGACCAGCCAACAGATCAAACGAAACCTCTTTGACAACAGCCATCTCTTTTGCGGTTTGATAAAAATACTGTCGAGGCAGCTTATATCCTACGCATAGATTTGATACTGACAATAGTGGTGACGTATCTGTACTCATTATCCAAACGCTCGATTAATGCTCATCATCGAAGCGCTAATTCCTGTCGAAGTGACTGAATAATTTTGTCGTTAATCGGATTAACAGGCTTATCTGGTTGGTCGTAACGGAGCGTTGCGTTGTACAGTGCGCGTGTATATGGATGAGCAGATGGCATCATTGAGTCGGCAAGAGTTGCAGTCTCTACAATATTGCCATCAAATAACACTACCACCCTATCGCACATTTTAGCGACTATCCCCAAATCGTGTGTGATAAACAGTATTGAGGTTTTATATTGACGTTGCAAATTCCGTAACAACGCC
>CALIMV010000007.1 GCA_938045275.1 uncultured Granulosicoccaceae bacterium | reverse complement strand
CTTTGTGCGGCTATCGAGTTTATCGAATATTTTTTTTCGCTCATCGCGGTCAGTAATTTTTACCAAAGATTTCATGGTGGCTGAACGAGAACGAATGGCGTCACGCATTGAGAATGCAAGGCTTGTTTTTTCAGCATTACCTTCGATCAGTGTTGACATTTCTTCGTTTGCTGAGCGCATTGTTGCTGTCGACAAGACCAAAGCCAAGCCCATCGATGTGAATACGGCAAGAAATCCGATCGTGATGACGGTTTTGGTATTGTCTTTTTTGGAAACCTCGGTCATGGTGATGATCAACTTAACGCGCGCGGATTACACGCCTGGACAAGTTCTGCGTGAGTACTAGCCAGATGCTTTTTCGCACTGGCAAAGTTCAGCGCACGTGAGCGCAGCAGACAGGACTGTCGTTGTGCTTTGTCCCCGTGTGCTCGTTGAGGGGTTAGTTGATACACCAATATTTGTTGCATTGGAGTGCTATTTCTTAACCATATTTATTCTGTTGGGTGGGAATCTGTTTGCACCAGGTTTGCTCTGTTAAAAACGTTGTATCCCCTAAGTTGCTTATCGGCTATATAACCTGTCTATTGACTGGTTTTTGTAGCGAATTCACAGACTATTCTGTTTGAGAAAGTGATACTGCTTTGCCCTTAAAATTTAAATAAAACAATAAGTTAAGGCTATAAGGAGGGTCGCTGTTGTGAGGGTTATGTTGTTTTTTCTGAGAGCTTGTTCTGATAAAAATTGGGCGACACTACGCAAAAATGCCATGAATGAACAATGAACTCGGCTCTAGTCTCGATCTGAATACCCAGTAGTAGCTGCCTTTCTCGTTGTGCGCTATGCAATAGTCACGGCGCACATCGTCTTTCCCCCACCAGCCGTTCTCAATGCGTTCCGGGTGTGTGACTAATTGCAGAGCTTCAGTTGCTCGGCGAGGTTCGGGTAACAGCCAAAGTGGTCGTGCCGGCCATTGGCTGGGTGGTTGTCTGGTTTCGAGCATGGCGGCAAACCAGGCTTTCTCGGGGCGGTGATCATCATCTGGTAGTGCTGTATACAAAGAGTCTTTGCCGAGTCTGGCCATCAAATTATCAAGCACATGTTGGATGCTGGTCGGTTGTGCCTGACTTTTCTGAAACAGGTCTTTGCCATCTCGTTCGATATCGGCCAACTCGGTTGCTTTGATTTTCACACGTGTTACTGGTTCTGGAAGTGTGGTGTTTGATAATCGTTCTTTAGCAACTTTAAGCAGGTGTGCATGATCGGCTGTTGCACTCAGAAAACGCAAAGCCACGCTCGTTGGTTGGTGGCGATGATGGTACAAAATAATGTCGAGTGATTTGACGCCATGATCGCCCGATTTGAGATAGCCGCCAAGTGCGTTTAATAAGCGATTAAGGGGAAAAGTTAGCGCGTTTGTGTCTGGTGCTTCTTGGGTTAAGTCGAATGCCTGTGAGAAAGTGTCTGGGGCAACAAATGCGGGGCAAGGGTCGGGTAGCACGCCCTCAATTTTATAAACAATATCGGTACATTGATGACCAAAGCGCCGAGTCAGAGCTGCGGGCGGTATACTGACTAACTGTTGAAGAACGCGGATTCCTGATTGTCGTAAACCTCGCTGAGTAAACTCATCCAGGCTAAGATACTCAACGGGTATTTCGCTTAATAGGCGATGCATTGCAGTTTTAGAGAGAGCTGGTTCTTTAATGCCAGCGTATGCGAACAGTGCCGCTGCAGTTGATGTTGGTGCAACACCTATAATTACGTGCAAGCCTTGATCTTTTGCTTCGCTGTGCAGTAAATCCAGTAGCTTATCTAAACCGCCAAAGAGCTTTAAACTTGCCTTTATTTCTAAAAGAATTGATGCAGGCATTCTAGGCGTGACCCATGAAGAGTAACCTAAAGCCCATAAGGCAAGCTGTCGCAAGTGTGTTCGCTGTTCGTCTTCTACGTACTCGTTTACCTGTAAATTCGGTGCAATGGCGTAAGCGCTGTTAAGCGCCATACCGCAATAAATACCTAGCTGTGTCGCGGTGTTGTTACACGCCATGATCTGTTTAACAGAGCCATGTCGACGAATAACCGCTGTTGGGGTATCGCTGTTGCGTGTTGAACGCTGCCGGTCAATCGGCAGCTGAGGAAAGTACAGGCAAGCCCAGAGCATGATTAAAACGTTCGGGTAACAGCGTTGATTTTTTTAATCTTACTGACTTCATTGACTTCATTGACTTCATTGCAGAACGCGGGGGATGAAATTGAATGGGTGTTTTTCGGCATGGCAGGCCATTCGACACCTTGTGAATGATCGAACTGGTTCGGGTTTATCTGGACGGTGTGCTGTTTGCCACCGCGTGACTTGATGATCTCCAAATTCATGTAATGTGATGCAGAGCTGCTTGTGTAATGGGCTGTTTTATTGCTGATTGAATGAACGCTGTTGTTCCGAGTTTCGGCGCTTACAACGATGCGTAGAGCGGCTGGCGAATGCTGATCTTTGGCACTTGCCGGACGGTAAACGGTTGCCCAGGTTTTGCCCAGTTCAGCCGCGAGTTGCAGGCGGCGCTGTTTTTGCGCCGTAGTGCGGTTAACCCAGCTGACAACGGATGCAAAGAGGCCTGTGCGCAGCAATTGTTCTGTTGCCCAGAGTGTGTCGTTGTCGTTATCGGTGTTGATGATCAGCAAGCGTTCCAGATTAATCCTGGCGTTTGCCAGTGCTGGTGCATAGGGTAAGTAGGGTGGATTAACGAATGCGGCCCATTGGTCGCCGTATTGCCTATTAGGGGCTTTATCGGAGGCGCCGCTACATTTTTTTATCTTGTTGCTTTCGTTGCTTTCGTTGCCAGAGGTTACTTGTTGTAAACCAGGCAGTAACAAACTGATTTCGCCAATGCCGTGTTGTTCGAGTAGTAGTTCGGTGAGACAACCAACTCCCCAGCCGCCTGAAGGCAGTACTTTGTCTAACTGTGCATAGCCTGTAGGTACCGATGCACAGTCGTTGTATTGATCACGACCTCGCCATAATGAAGGCTGGGTTTTAAGTAGTTCTTCCAGTAGATTTGAGACTGGTTGATTTGAGATTGGGATCAATTCGTGATTAGTGCTCGCGGCGCAATATGCCCACGTACACGCCTTCAATTGAAAAATCCTGTTCGCGAAGATCAACGCGGATAGGCTCGAACTCTTCGTTCTCTGGTAACAAGGTGACAATATTGCCGCGCTGCCGGAACCGTTTGACGGTGACTTCATCATCGACGCGCGCAACTACAATTTGATTAGTACTGACCTGGTTAGTGGCATGTACCGCAAGTAAGTCGCCATCGAGAATGCCAACATCGCGCATGCTCATGCCTTTAACACGCAATAGGTAATCGGCATGTGGGTAGAAGAGGTCGGGGGTGACTTGCACGTGGTCTTCAATGTGATCGCTGGACATGATGGGTTCACCTGCAGCCACTCTGCCCACCAATGGCAGGCCATCTTCCTGGATGTCTTCAACAACGCGAATGCCACGAGATGTGCCCGAAATAAGCTCGATGACGCCTTTTTTTTCCAGTGCGCGCAAGTGGTCTTCAGCGGCAGTAGGCGAGCGGAAACCAAAGTATTCGCAGATATCAGTACGCGTGGGTGGAAACCCGGTAGACGTAATGTGCGACTGGATCATTCTTAAAATTTCCTGTTGCCGCTTGGTTAAACCCTGCATTCTGGTTCCTTGAGAAAAGGGGAGTACTGAGTATATTTACAGTTTTCAGAATTTGCAAGGAAATACTGGTTTTTTTAACAGCCTTCAACTGCAAGGAAACGTCCCTGTGAAGCAGACTGGCGAATCAGCAGTGCTTCCTGATAGTCGGGATCGTTGTAGAAGTCATGTAGCGCTTGTTTGGAAGGAAATTCAACGACAACCAGCCTGTCATTGAACGCCTCGCCTTCCAAAGTATCAACGTCTCCTCCGCGCACAATAAACTTTCCGCCGTGCTTGGCAATCAGTGCCGGTGTCCTGGCTGCGTATTTTTTATAAGTTTCCGAGTCTGTAATAGACACCATACCAACAATAAATGCACTCATATTTTATTCTCCATCAAATCTTTCATAGTGACTGCAATGCTCGCATAAATGCTATTTAAAGCGAAACAGTCGTGAGCTGACAATTGAACAACAACACCTGACTAACCTTAACATTGGCTCTGGGAAAATCAGCACAATACAACGTGGGTTCAAATATTGGGTAGCGATGGGTCAGTGCGTGATCGGGTCAATCCTAATTTAGGTTGATAAAAAGCTATTTGTTAGTCTACGAACGTCAAGATGGAAAGCACTGTTTTGTCAAACTTGCGTCTTCATTCACCCAAAATTGAGCAGTTCGTCTAATATCGATACCAATTTCAACAACTGCAATAACTACACAAGCTGAACCGCGAATGAATGACTTCCAAGACATACCGCGCCCGGCGCGCGTTTTCGGTCTGGCAGGTTTGCTGCCTTTTATCGCAGGCGCGTTATTTTGCTGGGTACAAACAACCATTCCTGTCTTTACAGGCGAATTTACCGGCTCATTTATATTGCTTAGTTATGGCGCAGTCATTCTGAGTTTTTTAGGCGGTATTCGCTGGGGAGTCGCTATGCAGCACGGTAAGTTAATCGACGACTGGGTGGTTGTGGCCTTGGCAATGGTGCCAAGCTTATTAGCCTGGTTGGCGATATTGCTAAGCCCAACAGTTGGCTTGCTGATATTGGTGTTGGGCTTGGCGCTGCAGTTTGCGGTGGATTATCGATCTGCCAACGCTCAAATCACACCGCATTGGTTCTTAACTTTACGAACTATACTGACAATAGGTGCTATCACCTCAATTGTAGTTGGATGGCTTGGTGTAGTGTTTGTGTAATGCCATTGAAAAAGTTATCTATACCCGTTCATTTTTCTTTACATTTGCACGTTGGAACTACTCCCATCGAAATACCCGTGAACTGGTGAAAGCACACAACGCAGTAAACACCAGCAGGAAAACGATATGCCACCTGACATCGAACAGGTTTGCACCATCGATCATGATTGCGCGCGCAGCATCGACAATGTGGGTCAGCGGAAGTACTTGTGCCGCAGCCTTAACCATCGGATGCGCACCTTCCAACGAAAACCAGACACCAGACATCGCTATCATCGGCCAGGTAAAAAGGTTGAGCAATCCACCGGCCAATTCTTCGCTGGCAGTTCTGGCAGCGACCATCAGGCCTAGCGTGATCAGCGCAATAGCACCAATCGCCAGTACAAAAATCAGGCTGAAATAGCTTCCGTGCATGGTGAAATTGAGAAAATAGTGCGTGCCGAAAAATACCGCTACTGTAATGGCCATGACTAACCATAAGCGTGAGGCCACTTGAGCACTGAGAAATTCAATGGCGCGTAAAGGCGTTGCTTTTAATCGTTTTAGTACACCACTTTTTCGGTAGCGAACAATGACGAAACCAACACCGATCAAGCATGAGAACATCATGTTCATACTTAAAATACCAGGCAATGCCCAATCGACGTACCGAATCTCACGACCGGAAATGCTTTCCCGGGTGTATCCAACAGCATTGTTAGCCAATAACAACTGTTCAGTGATGTAGCCATTCGGTGACGTGTCGTTCACCCAGTATCGGTTTGTTTGTGTATCAATCAGCAAATCGAACTGGTGTCTCTTTATTCGAACTATTGCGGTATCCAGCTTGTCAATTTTAATCAATTGTAGATGTCGTAACTCAAAGAAGGGTTCTGAATCAACCACGTCTGGGTAAACACCAACCTTAAATACCGTTCTGTTATCGTTGCCGAACATAACAGCCAGACCTGCAATCAGTAACACAGGAAAAACGACATTCCAAGACCATGACGCGCGATCACGAATAAACTCTCTGTTGCGGGCCACAAACACGGCGTAAAAATGCTTTACTGAAATCATGCCCTGAGTTCCTGGCCTGTTAGTGCTATGAAAAGATCTTCAAGCGATCGTGAACGTACTTCCATACCCGATAGCGACACACCGTGTTGCGTTAAATATTTCACTGTTTCGTTAATATCGGTGGTTAAGAACTCGGCGCGATTGTTTTTTGTGCTGAAGGTGTGGGCTGTATGCGCAGGCAGTGAATCGGGTACTGATGCAGCCGGCAGGTCCAGCACCACATCGTTAAATCTATTGGAAAGTAAGCTGCCAGGGCTACCTTTGGCGATAATTTTTCCGTGGTCCATAAACACCAGTTCATCGCAAAGCAGCTTGGCTTCTTCCATATAGTGGGTTGTTAGCACAACGGTTTTGCCCAGTGATTTTATTTCATTAATCAGATTCCAGAAGTTACGTCTGGCCTGTGGGTCGAGCCCGGTTGTGGGTTCGTCCAGAAATATAATGTCGGGATCATTCACCAATGCGATAGCCAGCAATACGCGCTGCTTTTGTCCCCCTGAGAGCTTGCGCGCATCGCGATCGAGAAATTCGCTCAAAGAACATTGTTCAATTAACTGTTGAACGGGCACGGTTTTACTGTAAAAGCTACTGAACATGTTTAGTGCTTCAATAACCGTCATGTAGTCTTGCAAAGCGGTGTTTTGGAACATGATGCCGGCATTGTTTCTAAATTGTTCGCCAATAGGCTTGCCTCGATACATGATGCTACCGGCGCTTGGCTCAACTATGCCCTCAAGCATTTCAACGGTGGTTGTTTTACCAGCTCCGTTGGGCCCGAGTAGGCCAAAGCAGGTTCCTTGCTCAATGGAAAAGCTGACGCCATCCACGGCCTTAACCCATTCGTTTTTATTGGGCTGAAAATGTTTCTTCAGTTCATTAACTTCAATTACTTCGACCACTCTGTTTCCTATCGTTTTTTACTGAATGATGTTCAAGATTGGTACAGTGATTAGTGATGTATTAAACCATGTTCTTGCGCTGAAACTATACGCTGGCGTTGGAGGTCGGTGGTAAGCTTTCGGGTAACTCGATTTAAACGCAAGGCCATGACACCTATGAGTTCATCCAATTCTCGCTATCCAGCCCCCGATCTGGAATCGCTACCAGAAGATCTGCGCGATACAATTGATGCAGTAGCCGAGAAGGCCGGTTTTATTCCGAACGTGTTCTCAACTTTGTCGCGACGCCCAGATGAGTTCAGGGCGTTTTTTGCCTACCACGATGCATTGATGGAACGTGACAGTGGCTTGACCAAGGGTGAACGCGAGATGATTGTTGTAGCAACTTCTGCGCTGAATCATTGTTTGTATTGCGTCATTGCTCATGGGGCTATAGCGCGCATTCGCGAGAAAAACCCAATGCTCGCAGACCAATTGGCAACAGATTACAAGCGAGCGGATATAACACCGCGACAAATCGCCATGCTCGATTTTGCCTGTAAGGTAGCGCAAGATAGCGCAGCGATCGATGAGGCTGATTTTCACTCACTACACAAACACGGTTTCACTGATGAAGATATCTGGGACATTGGGGCGGTTACGGCATTTTTCGCAATGTCGAATCGTTTAGCCAGTGTGACCGGTATGCTACCGAATACCGAGTTTTATTCAATGGGAAGAGGATGACTGCTGTAACGACTTCACTGGCACACGGCCGCGATCATTTATCAATTCCCGGGCCGTCTGTTATGCCTGAACGGGTGCTTCGTGCTATGCACCGACCTGCACCAAACATTTATGAAGGCGAATTGGTCGACATTACCGCTAGTATTAAATCTGACTTGAATTTTATAGCGGGTAACAGTGGTGAAGTCGGTATATACATTGGAAACGGCCATGCAGCATGGGAGGCCAGTTTGGTCAACACGTTCAGCCGTGGTGATAAGGCATTGTTTCTAACAAACGGACGTTTTGGATTGGCCTGGGCAGATGCTGCAGCCGGATTGGGTATTGATGTACAGATTCTCGATTATGGTCACGCGCACGCCGCGAATGCAGAGGAGCTGGAGTCAGTTTTAAATGCCGATGCTAACCATTCTATTAAAGCGGTGTTAACGGTACAGACAGATACCGCCTCGTCAACCAGCAACGATTTAATGAGCATTCGCAAGGCGATCGACAATGCAAAGCATCCAGCCTTGTATATGGTGGACAGCATTGCCTCTTTTGCTTGTGAAGCATTCCATATGGATGAGCTTGGTGTTGACGTAATGGTTACTGCTAGCCAAAAAGGTTTGATGACGCCACCAGGGCTGGGATTGTTGTTTTTTAGTGAGCGATTCTGGGCCTATCAGGAAAAGTCTGATCTTGTCACGCCTTATTGGAATGCACGTACGCGAGTTTATCCAGACATGTTTCCGGATAACTTCAATGGAACACCTCCTACACATCACTTATTTGGATTGCGCGAAGCGTTGAACATGTTGTTAGAGGAGGGAATCGACAATACGTGGCGACGACATGCTGTATTTGCGCAAGCTGTATGGGCGGCAATAGAAAAATGGGGTGAAGGGGGGAGTTTTGCATGCAATGTCGATGATCCTAATATGCGATCACATGCGGTAACCATGGTTAATACCGCACCCGATGTCGGTTATCAGCTACAGCAATGGTGTAATGAACACCATGGCGTTGTGTTAGGTGTGGCGCTGGCGCCTGAGCCTGGTAGAAAGCTGTTGGACAACGCATTTCGAATAGGCCATATGGGGCATCTCAACCCACCAATGCTGCTTGGTACGTTGAGTACTATTGAAACGGGTTTGCAGGCAATGAATATTGACAAGGGGGCTGGTGCAGTGGATGCCGCTGCTTCGGTACTTGCTGCGGTACATAAAACGAATGCACAGTTACAAACAGATACAAATGGATAATCAGAAAACCACAGGGAATTAGAAAACAAAGAGTGTTGAATGGTCAGAAGTGGTTTAGTTAAAGGTTGCAACAGAAGAAACTCCCTGTCTCTCTGTTGCAGTACTTACAGCAGCCACGATTATCCCGACCTGTGTCGACTCTGCTGTCTATTGCTTCCCACTGAGCGAATCAGAAACCAAGCTTCCTGCCTAAATTTCCGTGCAGTTACCAGATAAACCGATAACTCCCTGCTATATCGCACAAACTCTCAGTTCCATGTGACTAGTCTGCTGGGTAATCGATAGCCGGTCTCCCCTGACGACGGTGTCTCTATCGAACAAACACTGACTCTTCGGCGATTAAAAATCCTAACCGAAACTCCCTGCTGTCAGTATGAAAACTTACTAGTGGTGACGCGTATGTTAACGAAGCTAGTAAAAACACGTATCACACACTTCACTTATTTACTTTTAGAATTCTTATGTTGCAAAGAACTCTGTCGTTGAATAAGTAGATCAAAAGATACAGTCTTAGAGAAAAAAAAGCATCCTACAATTGTTTAAAAACTAAAATTATTGGTTAAACATTTTTAATTCGTGAGTGATAGATGTAAATAGTGGTTAAACAGCTCTATAAGCCTAAAAGTTGGGATGAGTATAAATACTAACCCCAATACAAAAGGTTAGGATTGTCAATGAGCAGTTTTTGTTGGGCTATTTTTGTCGGGGCGATAACAGGTATGCGATCAACCAACTCACCATCATCAGGTAAGTGACTCTTCATGTTTGGGTGTGGCCAGTCAGTGCCCCAAAGAACACGATCAGGTGCTTTTTCGATCAGCTTTTTCGCAAACGGTGCAACATCGTTGTAAGGAGGGCCATCAATAGTCAGCCTTTCGGGACAACCTACTTTGACCCAAAACTTGTCGTTCTCCATGAGTTTCAAAAATTGGCTAAACCCTCGGCTATCAATGCCAGCTTTAATGTCTGGGCGACCCATGTGATCGATAACAACGGTCGTGGGTAGTGATATTAAAAAGGGTTCCAATTCTTTCCGATCGGCCTCTTCAAAATACACCACAACATGCCAACCGAGTTTGGCTACGCGTTCAGCCATTCGGGTATATACCGGTTTGGGTGCAGGGTCGACCAATCGTTTTAGAAAATTGAATCTTACGGCGCGAACGCCTGCCTGATGCATATCGGCGAGTTCCTCATCGGTGATATCCGGACTAACGACGGCGACGCCACGAGCGTTATTGTTAGCGGCAAGCAACGCATCAATTAGAGCGCTGTTGTCTTTTCCGTGGCAGCTGGCCTGTACGATGACGTTTTTACTGAACCCGAGATGGTCTCGTAGAGCAAAGAGTTTTTCCTTTGGGGCATCAACCGGCGTATATTTGCGCTCTGGCGCGTATGGGAAGCTATTTCCAGGCCCAAATACATGACAATGGGCATCAACTGCCCCCGCTGGCGCCTTAAACGTTGGCTGTTTGGGGTTAGGGTGCCACGTGGGTTCACTGGTTTGAAAGTCAGACATGTTGGTTACTCAAATAGGATGCAATCAGGATGCATTGTTGAACAAAGCAGGGGTAAATATTATTTCTATTGGAATACGGCTACCTGGTCACCGATTTGGGTATAACACTTTTAGGTAAAGACATAGCCCTCAAACAATTTTCGCGCCGTGCGTAGCATACCGGCCGAAGCCAATTCGTCGTTGTCGGTAAATTCCAATACGGCAGTAGTAGCGCCCAGTGGATGCTCGATATCAAGGTTGCGTATTGTACCCTGACTTTTTGATGCCAACGGATAAGCAACTGTGCCTTCCAATGCGCATGCGGTTGCTACACTGATTGCGCAAAACACGCCAATGGTTGCGTGACACCGGTGTGGAATAAACGTACGCGTCATTATAGCCCCATCATTTATGGCCGGTGAGAGCAAAGTCATTTTGGGCACCGACTTTTCAGTAACATCGCCGAGGTTCATTAGTGGGCCAGCCTGGAGTCTGATCGCTTCAAGTTTTGCTTTCAAGTTGTCATTGGCATCGAGTTCTTCACGCGATTCATAACCACTGATGTTAAAGTCTGAAGCCAGTAAAAGCACTGTAGGCATGCCATTGTCTATTAGTGTTACTGTCACATCATCAATGGTGTCGGTTAAGTTTCCGGTGGGCAGTAACGAGCCACAAGTTGTGCCCGCTATGTCTTTGAACGCCAGGTGGACTGGAGCGGCTGCTCCAGGTACGCCATCTATTGCGGCATCGCCTTTATAGTCAACGCGACCGTTAGGTGTGCTTACTTGTGCAATCGCAACGCTATCTGAATTTTCCATGTAAACACTTACTGGTGTTCTACCATCACGTGGTTTAACAAGACCGCGTTCAATGGCAAAGCCACCGACACCTGCCAGCATGTTACCGCAACCCTGTGCGTCACTAACACGCGCTTCGTCCACAAACACCTGCAAGAACAAATAATCGACGTCGATGTCTTTGCGTGTTGATGCCGATACTATTGCTACTTTGGAGGTTAGTGGGTCGGCACCACCCATACCGTCGATTTGACGAGCATCCGGTGAACCCATAACACGTAGCAATAAAGCATCGCGCTCATCGGTGTTTTGTGGCAGATCGGTAGCCAGAAAAAAACCGCCTTTTGATGTGCCACCACGCATCCAAGTACAGGCGATTCCGCTAGACATACTTTAATCCCATGTCTTTAAGTCGTTGGCGCATATCGTAAATATCAAGCCCAAGTTCGCCGTTTGCCAAACGCGCTCGTTTTGATTCTTCGTTGTCGAGTCGTTGCTGTGATTTCTCAAGTACTTGTTCAGCATCTTCTCGGCGAACCACGCATACCCCATCGTCGTCGGCAACAATGACATCACCCGGGTTAACTAATTGTCCGGCACAAACAATGGGTACATTGACTGACCCGATGGTTTCCTTAACGGTACCTTGAGAGAATATAGAAGTGGACCAAACCGGCATTTGCATTTTTTTAAGGTCGGCGGTATCGCGCACGCCCGTATCGGTAACCAACCCCACACCACCACGGGCTTTTAATGATGTTGCTATCAAGTCGCCAAAGTAGCCAGCGTTGGAAGGTGAGCTTGGTGCTTGAACTAAAATGTCGCCGGCTTTCACTTGCTCGATAGCAACGTGCAGCATCCAGTTATCGCAAGGTGCGGCAGAGATGGTCAGGGCAGATGCTGCTAATTGTGTGCCGCGATAAATAGGGCGCATGTTCGCTGCAAGCAATCCAATACGACCTTGTGCCTCATGAACTGTAGCCACACCACACTTCGCCAGACCAGCAATAATTTGTTCGTCAGCGCGTTCTATATTCTGTACAACAACGTTCATCGATTTGTCCAGTTTGTATTAATAGTTAAGCGTTACGCAAAGTTGTTAAATTCTAATTTGTTACTGCAAAAGAAACAGCAGGTTAGTTTATAGTTCGTCAACTGT
>CALIMV010000006.1 GCA_938045275.1 uncultured Granulosicoccaceae bacterium | reverse complement strand
TGTGTGCAAGGTGACACCGACAACGGCGATTCAGGGCAGTGCAACCTGGTGGATAAAGACATGGAACGGCATTGGCGAAGGACCATGGAGTGAGCCGAATCAGTTTTCCGTGAACTAATCCCAATCGGCTGCGCACAATACGTAGCCGACTCTTTATTCTTCCGAAGTGGCTAAGGGTTAGGGTTGCTTCAGTATCCGGATTCCGACTCGGTTAAAGCAATCTGGCTGCACCTCACCGACTTGACAATCACCTGTGCGAAAGTAGTTTGAATTAGTCTTAATGCACCATTGCAATGATGCTAATGGCTGATTAGTAAAAAAATACCACCCAATAAATAATCACCTTAAAGAAGAAAAGCAGTTTCAGCACAGCTCAAACTTGAAAGATTGTGGTGTTATGTAATAGCCTACTGTACTGAGATACTTTCACCGGTGTGGTGAAGTTAAGGAACTTTGGCCTCAGTATGAAAAAACGGTCCAACAAACTGGCTCAAACAGATCTGAAGAACCGACCCTCGCGCGATGCTCATTCTGCGCGAGGTCTATCAAAGGCTGAGGTACAACGTAATAACTCTCTCAAGCTTTTTGATCAGAAGAGTCTTGATGCTCGCCGCGATAACGATACCAGCTCTGGTGCCTCCAGGCCAACAGCCTCCAAACGCACTGGCAAAGCAACCAAAATCAACGCTGCGAATGAGATGGAGTTTCTCTTTTCGCAAAACACAAAAAAGCACACCACTAATCGCGTTAGTTTACATGTTCAGATACATGTCGCTCTTTTGGTGCTTGGGTTGCTTGGCTCAATGGCTTGCCTTTGGGCCATGCTGTATACCTCCGACACAGAAAGGGTCGCTCTCAAGCTAGGTCTTGAGCGGGTGGCTAATAGTCTTGAGAATGTAATGTCGGTTCTCGCCATTCCAGCGCTGATGTTCACGGTTATTCTGACTATCTACTCGATTCAACAACTCTACTTCGCTTACAGGCGGGCTAATTACCTGGTTAGTGGCGGTCACCGTAGAATTCGCTAGCTATTGTTGGAAAAATCTTAAGCCTCTGCTTTTAATACCGGGCAATCATACCTATTATAGACCTAGGTTAATCATTTTCTGTCTGGGGGTGTTGCGTGGATTCGGTTAAAAATCTGATTCGAAAAAATAGCTCATTACTGCTCTTTATTATATTACTCGCAACTTTTCGAGGCGCTATTGCAGATTGGCATCCGGTACCGACCGGTTCGATGAAACCGACCATACTTGAGGGAGACGTGGTTTGGCATAACAAACTCGCCTACGATCTTAAATTTCCTTTTACCAATATTCGTTTGCTGGAATTAAACGAACCTAGCCGTGGCGATATTGTCGTTGTTAATTCAACCACTGCACAAAAGAGATTGATTAAACGGTTGATCGGTTTGCCCGGTGACGAAATAAGTATTATAAACAATAAATTAGCTGTGAACGGCGCTGTTGCACACTATGATTTGTTTTCAGAAAAAGAGCTTGATCATATACGGCATAGCGACAAAGAACCTGGACATTACGCTGTCGAGCAAATCGAAGGTCTACCGAGCCATGCTGTCCATACGCGTGCATTGTCCGTTTCGCTTTATCCATCGTTTCGCACGATCGTTCCTGAGGGCCATTATTTTCTAATGGGCGACAGCCGAGACAATAGTGCGGATTCCCGATTTTATGGTTCTTTCCCGCGTGAAGAGCTACGAGGTCGGGCGACGCATGTATTGTTATCAATGAACATGCTTGATGCGTACAAGCCCAGAATAGAGCGGTTTTTTAAACCACTGTTGTAATGTGATTCTGATCACAGAAAAACTGTGAAGAGGGCGTAGCTTCTCCACGTCCTACATACAATAATCGATCTCGTGGACGTTACATCTGGTAGCGGCCTTAACTGTATCGCCATCTAAACTATTTTAACGAAACTGTGCTGACAGGGATATTTCTTGGACAGTACGAATAAATCAAAATGACGAACTCTCCCATTTATAAAGGCGTGGCATTGGTTGTTGATGACGACCAGAGTACCTGCGATATAGTGGCGGCAATCCTTGAGGACCAGGGATTTACTGTTATTACTGCTAACAGTGGTGAAGAGGCTTTGGAATACTTTGGCGCTCACTTGTTCGATATTGTCTTTACTGATGTTTGTATGGACGGTATCAGTGGTCTTGACCTAATGATGCGAATCTCGAATATGGATGAGACCATTAAAACCATTATCATGACAGCTCATGGTGGCTACGACACGGTTTTACAGGCATTGCAGGGTGGGGCATACGATTACATTGAAAAGCCCATTCTCGATCATGAGCGCTTGGCCGCAGTCGCTCGCAAAGCACATTCGTTTGCTATGTTGCAACGTGACAATAACGATCTGATTGTAAAACTCAAAGCCAGCCATAGCAAGTTGGCACTTGCCAACTCGCAATTGGTAGATCTTAATAAAAAGCTGGAGAGCCTGGCGGCTACTGACCCGTTGACAGGCCTTAAAAACCGTCGATACATCGACGATACACTTCGGCAGGAAGTGGCCCTATACGCACGGTATGGAAACCCTTTCTCAGTATTGTTAATTGACGTAGACCATTTCAAGGCAGTGAACGATACCTTTGGACACGCCAAAGGCGACGATGTTTTAAAGTATTTAGCTGAGGTATTGAAAACCAATAGTCGCGAATCAGATTTGGTTGGGCGATTCGGTGGTGAGGAGTTTTTTATGCTTCTCCATGGAACGGCTGCTGGTGGAGCGCAAATTGTCGCAAACCGTATTCTTGCACAAGCAAATGGCCCAATTGATGTAGAGGGGCAGACATTGTCGGTGACCGTCAGTATCGGTGTGGCAGAATTAGACGGCGTTGATAAGCTGGCTAATCCCGCTGAATTGATACATCGCGCCGATCAAGCACTGTATATGGCCAAGAAAAACGGTAGAAACAGAGTGGAAGTTTATCAGTCAGATGCCGATGATCATTCGGTACCAGATTTGCAAGCTACAGGTTAGTTTTTATTGCAGTTTATCTATTGCGCCTTGTCTGTATTGGCGTCTGTAAGTAGCCGGTGCTACCGCAAAGTGTTTTTTAAAGACCCTTCCAAAAGCCGCTTCAGATTGATACCCAACATTTTCGGCAACAACAATCATAGGACATTCAGATTCTACCAACTGTTGTCGTGCAAGCTGCATGCGCCATCTTGTTAAATAGTTTAATGGTGAGGTAGACATGTAATGTACAAATTTAGTGGCAAACGAGGTTCTCGACATAGTGGCTAATCGGGCCAATTCATCTACAGTCCAGTTGTGCGATGGTTGTGCGTGTATGGCACTTAATGCTTTCGCTATTTTTGCATCGGCAAGTCCTGCGAGCATAGGATTGTTTCGACCTTCGTTTTCTATGTAGGAACGTAATGACTGGGCAAAAAGGATTTCTGAAAGCTTTAAAGCGATTAAATCACCGCCCAAGTTTCCCTGACCTGCTTCGGCACCAATAACGTGTAGCGTGGTGTTTATCCAGTTAATTGCTTTGGTTCCATAATTGGTAGTGTGGATATAATCCGGCAGAGCATCGATAATCGGATGCGCAGCGTGTGCATCAAATGCAAAATGCCCGCATACCAATTGTGTTTCGTGATTGGTACCAAACTCTCCATAAACTAAGGTACCACTGCCGGTAAAGCCGGATTCAGCCACCACCTTCTCCAGCTGTACCGCGCTTTTTTCTGTAGCCGGATTGCAGAAAATTGTGTGTGGAGCACCTCCTGGAATGATAAGCAGATCGCCTTGTTCAAGTAATACCGCGGGTTTGTGTTCAGAGATGCGCACCAGGCATCGGCCCCGGTGTACAACGTGAAATCGCGCTACGTTCTCGTAGGCTGGCACTCGTATGCTCCACGGACTGGTAAAAGATGTTCGGAAATACAAGCTTCCGCTAAGCTTGAGTTGAGTCAATATTTCACTTAATAGGTCCATACACAGTTCCGTATTCAAGGGTCGCCATTCAGGCTAACGCCTTCGCCTTTCTGGATTGAGCAAATATACCGAACCTATCGCTCGTTGCCACAACAGTTGAACGAATGATCAAGAAAAGCGTTGTTTTGATCATTTTTAGTCCCAAGCACATGGTGTTTAATGTTTCTTCGCAACTCGTACTCATCAATCAACGAGTCGTTTCAGTTTAGGAGAAATACATGAAATCTTGTATGAAAAATCGGATCGTAAGCGTACTAATGTTAACCACGCTTGCAGTCGCTTCTTGTGCGGCAGTGGCTACAACGCCATCGGAGCTAAACGATCTGGAAATAGCTCACACGGCTTATGTGGCGGATAATATCGACATTCAATACGCTCATTTGGCTCTAGCTCTGTCAACAAACCCTGATATTCATGAGTTTGCTCGTACAATGATTCGTGATCATGAAGCGGTTAATGAGCAAGCGTTAGCGCTATTGGAAAAACTGGGAGCAGAAGCCCAGGACAATTTCTTAAGTCAAAAGTTAATTGCCGATTCGAAAAGTATTATCGACAACTTAACGCAACTGCGCGGGGCAGAGTTCGATAAGGCGTATGCAGATAACGAGCTTGGGTACCATAAAGCGGTCAACGAATTGGTGGCGGACGCGTTTATCCCGAATATTGAGAATCCGGAGGTTAAAGCACTGTTTGAGCAAGGCTTGAAGATATTCAAACAACATGAAGAGCATGCCGCGATGATGGTAAAAAAACTCAATGAATAGCCATCCCATGTGGCTATCATTGACAAGGCGTGCGGCGCTGGTTTGCGTGGCACACCTTGTGTTCTCCGGGCAATTATCCGCTACCGAGGTTGCTCAAGACACCGCTGCCAATACAGGTACTAATCACCGTGTTTACATTGAAGACATGCAGTTTTCACCTGCTAAGTTACAAGTTAGGTTTGGAGACACAATTACATGGATCAACAACGATTTTATTCCGCATACAGCAACCGCTGTAGATAAAAGCTGGAACTCGAAGAACCTGGCCAAAGGCGAAGAATTTTCGCTTATTGTTAGTGATAATACTGTTCTGGATTACTATTGTTTTTATCACCCGAATATGATCGCAAAGATTGAAATATTGAATTGATATTAAATTTAATGTCATGCCGGAGGAGCAAGCGAATCGTTTGATTTGCCTGCTCAATGCATAGGGCTTTCATGGCACTCTGGCAAGCACTTCTTGATAAACAACGCGCAGCACGCTTAAAATGAGTCGTGGATAAACGTTGAAATGAGGTCAAAGCAATGGCAATTGTCAATGTTGCGCCAGGTGCTGGTGCGTATGTTACCGATGTAAATTTAGGCTCATTGTCAGAAAGTGATGTGGCTATAATCAGAGAGTCTCTCGGCAACCATGGAGTGCTGTTCTTTCGAGACCAATCGGTTACACCAGAGCAGCATATAGCGTTTGCGCTGCGTTTTGGGGAAATCAATATCAATCGCTTTTTCAAACCCATAGCAGACTACCCGCAAATCGCGGAGGTTCGCAAGGAACCAGAGCAGGGCAGCAATATCGGTTCGAATTGGCACACCGATCACAGTTATGATCAAATTCCGGCGCTGGGCTCAATTTTAGTTGCGCAGAACCTACCCGCATCAGGTGGCGACACTGTATTTGCGAATATGTTTGCGGCCTATGATGCTTTAACCACACAGATGAAAAGCAGACTGCGCGGGTTATACGCAACACATTCGAGTCGCCATGCATTTGGTTCGAAAGCCTATGAAAAGAGCGAACACAAAGAGTTGATTGGTAGGTTGGGAAATACGGAGTTGGCTACACAAGATGCTATTCACCCCGTTGTCATCAGGCACCCCATCAGTGGCAAACAGGGAATTTATGTGAATCCTGACTTTACGATACACATAAACGAGATGGCCAAATCTGAAAGCGACGCATTGCTAAATGAGCTTTATGAGCATTGTCAACGTCCTGAGTTTTCGCACAGGTTCGAATGGAAGGAGGGCTCAGTAGCGTTTTGGGATAATCGAGCTACATGGCATAAAGCGTTAAACGACTACCCGGGGCAACGACGCTTGATGCATCGCATCACTGTTGAAGGTGTTGCGCTTTGCGCGTAGTGTAGTTAACCAACAACTTCTTCACGATGCAATGCTTGACACAAACAGTGAACGCCTCCACCACCCAGTTTGAACATGGACATATCAGGGTCGTAAACCTCGTAGCCTAGAGCTCGCATATTTGCATTAAGTTCTGTGGCGCCTTGCATCGAAAGAACTTTGCCGTTGCCTAGCGCAACCAGATTCACACCCAAATCTTTCGCTTCTCTGTAAGGCACATCAACAAAAGAGAACCCCCAATCTTTGAGCTTGGTGACAACCCACGGTTCAAGTGCATCTATGCAAGCAACGAGTAATTTTTCATCCAACGGAACAACCAACCCGTCCATGTGTACAAATTCTCTACTGATCGGAACCGTTAATGCTTCCCAACCTTCTGCACGAACAAATGCAGCGACCTGTTCAGAGCCGGCTTTCTCAGAACGTTCTCCGCAGTAGCCAATCAGCACTTTTCCTGGTTCAATTATGACAAAATCGCCCCCTTCAAAATGCCCAGCGGTTGCGTACTGCCAGATCGGGATGTTGTTCTGCTGATAAAACTCAATTGCAGTAACATAATCGGCTCGCCTGACTTTCAATTGCATATGGCAAATGAGTGCGCCCCATGGCGTCATGGCAGAACTGTCACGTGCAAAAAAATTCCGATGTAACACGGGGTCTGATTTCAAGTAATGGCACTTAACACTATTTTTTTCGTATATGTCGACCATCGAAGCGTGTTGCGCCATAGCCGTTTGCAAATCGAACTTCACCCCGGTTTTTTCTACGTTGTTTAACGTGCGTGCTGTGAGCGGGCCAGCATCTACCCACCGAAAATATTCAGGAACCCCTAACAGAACATCGGTCAATGGAGCGTAGTCATTGTTGATTCCCCATTGACGTGATTGTGAATCTGCTGATAAATCATTGCGCAGATTGTTGATGGGATTGCTTTCTTTCTTGCTGTGATCACTAGGGGATTTATTTTGATTGGTGACTTGATCGTTCATGAGCATTTCATGGATGTCATTAAAAATTCAATCCGACGATATCAAATTGCCCTGATAAAGCAAGTGAACGATAAGCTGGTTCAATGCTCGAACGTGTGAGTGATTACACAATGAAAAGCCTAATTGCAAGAAAAAAATTGCAAATGCTCGCTGTTGTGAATAGAAAATTTAGTATTTGTGGTTTGAGAACCACAATAATTAGGAGAAATATACTTGATAACGACTATTTACTTGGCTGCCGTTGCTTAAATTACCGATACC
>CALIMV010000005.1 GCA_938045275.1 uncultured Granulosicoccaceae bacterium | reverse complement strand
CCTTTCATAAAGCGCAAATCAAAATACTTCATAAAGCTTTCGCGATCTTCATCGCTCACATTTTTATACTCAAAAGTAACATTTGTGCAGGGCATTACCACCAGAACCAATCGTCTTTCACGCTCTTCGCCCAACGTAATTTTTAAAGTACCTGAGGGCAAAGTGCAATTTACCTCCAAGCCGTTGATCTCGTAGGGATTGGAACCCATAGCACTTGGCAGAAGACGGAAAAAATCGGCATGTGTATACCCCATTTCCTTTTCTACTTTCATTTTTTGTTCATTAAACCAATTGCAAAACGTCCGGTTAACAAGCTATAAAGACATCACGAAATTGAGATAGTTTCTACCAATCAGCACGCACCGGTTCGTCGACCGGAGATTCTTTGCGAAAACTTCATATTCTTGCCACCCATCTTTATTTTTAAATTCGCACTAAACGATTCTTTGTTTATAACAAAATGCACTAGCCCAGATGCCGCTTCCGTATTACTACAAACAAGATCAAATTCCTTATTTTCACCCTCCTCCTGCTTTCCTACAAGCGCGCAACCAACAAAACTGTCATGTTTAAGTATTGGGAAAAGAGTGGATGCATTCTGCTGCCCCAAACACTGTTCAGTGTGCGTGGTTGTGTAATGCAGGTTGTTCTCAAGATGGGGTAGAAGAATTTCCGTCTTTACCATATACATACCCTGACCGATTGAAACGGAACTTGTGTCTGTTGAATAAGCAGGTGCGCTGTATATTAGGATTGAAATAATGAATGAAACTAACGATTTACGTCTTGGCGTTTTTAAAATTTCGATTACAGTGGATATATTGGGGCCCATGTATTATCTGATGAGGCGATAGCTTCGTGGTAAATCGATACTAACCCACAGGCACTTGGTTAGCCATGTATATTTATACAACATTCGAATTCTTACGAAAAAACTGCCGACATTACTGACTATTTCATTCCTGCTTGAGGAACGGTGACCGCTGACGAGCTCAAAGCGGAAATTTAACGTTAGTTATACAATGCGGGATATACCAAGTAAAGACCATCTCACCAAGTGCATGTGAATTTGGTAAGATGATCTGCCACGCTGAAATTAAAGAACCAGGTTTACCGTTCTGGCAAAGGCATCCAATCGGTCATTGCCACATCAGCATGTTTGAACTGCGGCATCATAGCGCCAAGATCATCCATATTTTTTATGTCTTTTTCGTTCAGAAAATCCTGAGTGATAAGCGTTGGAGGAACGATCACACTTGCACCTGGGTCTTCACCTGCCAGTAACAGAGCCAAAGCTCTTACCGACGTTTCACCAACAACAGCTGGGTTTGTTGCAACCGTGGCCACCCAGGCAGAACCGGGTTCTCGCATAGCGGAAATATCTGCAGTTGATACATCAGCTGAGTAAATGTCGATGTCGTCGGTTAAGCCAGCTTCATCTACAGCAATTTTTACACCCTTGGCAAATTCATCGTATGGTGCAAATACAACATTAATATTCGGGTTTGCTTGTAAAACTGAGCGCGCCTGGTTGGCAACCGAATTGGCAATGGGGTTATCCAATGTGCCAAACATAGCAGCTTCTTTTATACCCGGATTGGCCTCCTTAGTCTCTTGCCAGGCAACATCGCGTCTATCAAGCGGTGCAATTCCCGGTACATAAACATACCCTGCGGTGAAACTGTCACCATTGTCCTTTAGTGCCTGTTCAAGTGCTAACTTGCCGAGCATGTAATCAGATTGTTCGATTTGCGGTATGGCATCGTTTTCAACGTTGACATCAAACGCCACAACTTTTATGCCCGCATCAACGGCTCTCTGTGCTGCGTCTTTCATTGATTCTGTCAACCCGTGTTGAATCACTATGCCATCAACACCCAATGCGATAGCCTGATCGACCATGTCTGCCTGCAAGGCAGCGTCTTGACGACTATCAAACACTCGAAGATCAACACCCAAAGCGGCTGCCTGCGTTTCCACACCTGACAGGTAGGATTGAAAGAAATCACCCGTGGATAAATACCGGACGAGTGCAATTTTTACATCTTCTGGTTTGTCAAACGGTGCCGGCATATCAGCAGCGATCGCCGGACTTAACAGCCCCGCACTTAAAGTCGCTATTCCAGCAACTTTTAGCAGTGTACGTCTAATCATGATTTTTTCCTCATCAAACATTGGTAGAAGTTTTCCCACCGGCTCCTCTTCGGGCGCTTAGATAGAAAGTGAACACAAGAGCGGCAACCAGGATGACGCCCTTGACAAAGTCTTGCGTGTAATACGGTGCATTCATCATCGTTAGCCCCTGTAACAGGATACCGACAAACAAGGCCCCAATTGCGGTACCAAAAGCGTTGGGCCGAGCAGCACCGAGAACCGCAAAACCAATTAGCGCAGCAGCGACGCTGTCGAGCAGCAAGTTATTCCCACTGGCTATATCACCGCGACCTAATCTGGCTGCTAACAAAATACCACCTATAGATGCTGTTACTCCAGAGATCATGTAAGCAATAATTTTGTATCGATTAACATTGGCGCCGACTAATGTTGCAGCCTTTTCGTTTGAGCCAATGGCGTACATCAAGCGCCCGTGTCGCGTGTATTCAAGAAATACCCAGACAACCAGCGCAATGATCAGAAATAACACCACCGGTACCGGTACCAGCCTTTCCAGAACCAAATCGAATCTATGACGCCCTAACCACAAGAAACTTTCCGAAAAGGCGCCTTCTGCCATACTGCCATCAGACAATCGCATGCCAGTAGCAATTGAATTGCCTTGTGTTGGTATACGCTGCAAACCGATCAGTAAAAACATCATGCCCAATGTTGCGAGTAAATCGGGCACACGATACTTGACAATAAGCAACCCATTAATCAGGCCCACCAGTGCCCCCATAGCCAGACACAACAGCACCGCAACAACGGCCGAATGTTCCAATATAACCATTGAGTAGGCAGACAACATAAGTGCAGAAGTTGCCACAGAGCCTATGGACAGATCGAATCCGTCAACCACTAACGTACAAGTAACGCCGAGCGCAAGAATACCGGTTATAGCAACCGATTGAAGGATAAAAACGGCTGATCGTGGCGATGCAAAGCCAGAAGCTAACAGACTGAAGAAAACGACAAGCCCTGCAAGCAACAATAAAAACCCATAGCGTATTGCATAATCCAAAAATCGATCGTTGTTCATTGCGACTGACATTCCACAGCATTGTTTGCACCTGAAACCTGTGCAACTAACGCGTTTAGGTTAACATTTATATTTTGATGTTCGCCAACAATCTGACTCTCATTTAGCACTACAATTCGGTCTGCAATCTCCAGCGCTTCATCAATTTCAGCGACAAATACTATCGTTGTGCGCCCCGGCGCACTGTGTCGGATGTGTTGACCTATATCTCTGCGCGCACCGATATCTACACCTTGAAAGGGTTCATCGAGTAACAGTACCCGACACGGTTCCAGTAACCACCGGCCAATCATGACTTTTTGCTGATTACCACCAGAGAGCATGTTAATGCCATCGTCGGCTGACTGACACACTACGCCTATCTGATCTATCATTTTATCGGCAGCATCGCGCTGCTTAGTCCAGCTCAATAAACCACCACGCGTAAACGATTTCAAGAATGGCAAAGAGAGGTTATTGGCAATATTGAACGTTGGAATGACAGCATTCGAGCTTCGGTCTTTTGGTGAAAGATGAACACCTCGCTCCACAGCACTGGCGGCATTGTCTGGCTTGTACGTTATACCGTCAAGTTGCATGTCACCACTGTCGGCTTGTTGTAAGCCAAATATAATTTCTGCAAGCTTGCTCTTGCCACTGCCTAGCAATCCGGTTATTGCAATAACTTCACCATCATGAGCAGTTAGATTAATCGGCAAAGAATGAGCTGCGAGTTTGAGCTCACGAATTTCAAGAATCGGTTCACCCACGTTCACGGGCTCGATATTCACTTCGGTCATGGCTCTGCCAAGCATAGCGGTAATAGCGCCATCATAATCGAGCGGTGTTTTTTCAAATACGCCAGAAATAGCACCATCTCTCATGCAAACGATACGCGTTGCGACACGTCGAATATCAGACATACGATGAGAAATATAAAGAATGGCCACGCCCTGTGCGCTGAGTTTCTCGATTAACTGAAATAAGCGCTCTGCTTCTGTAGCTGAAAGCGACGAGGTTGGTTCGTCAAGGATCAGCACTTTAGGGGCATGCGCCATCGCCCTGGCAATGGCAATCATTTGTCTGTCGGCAACACCCAGATCTGAGACCCTGGTTCGAACATCGGTCGTGATGCCCATGTTACTGGCCACTTCGCGTGCTTTTTCGCGCAGAAGCCGGTCTCTGACCAGTAACCCGGCACCGGCAACTGTTAGCTGGTCGAGCATCAGATTAGTGGCGACATCCAGATCGGGTATTACGCCGTCGTCTATAGACTGGTGAACCGTGACGATGCCAGCTGCTATGGCACCAGCAGGGTCAGATGGACAATAGGGCTGTTCGTTCAGCGTCATTGAGCCGCTGTCTAGTGTGTGGTAGCCACAAATCAATTTCACCAGTGTTGATTTACCTGCGCCGTTGGCACCCATCAACACCACAATTTCACCTGCGAAGAGCTCTAAGTCCACACCGCGTAAAACGTGGTTAGTACCAAACGTCTTGTTTATTCCCTCAAGCTTGCAAAGTACTTTTCCCATTCACTACTGATTCAGTTGTCAGCTAACCTATCGTAACTATTCGCTGAATTTACACGTTTGTCAAATGGATTGACTATTGACTAACTGAGGCGCTAGTCTGATAGCCTGAGCGGACATGGAATACAGGAAGCAGCGTGACACAATCTGACGCTTACAAACCGTTAACACCAGAGACACTCCCTGCACGGCTAGGAAAATTACCGGCGATGACCACCCGGCTTGGTGAAGATTTCACTGCATGGACTGTAAAAGAGGTTGGTGATGGTAATTTGAACCTGGTTTTTATCGTTGCCGGTGCTAAAGACAGCGTGATTGTCAAACAGGCTCTGCCCTATGTACGACTGGTTGGAGACAGTTGGCCACTACCCTTATACCGCGCATTTTACGAGCACTGTGCCTTAACAAGACAAGCGCAACGGGCACCAGGCACAGTCCCGGAAATTTATCACTTCGATGAAGCGCAAGCGCTTATCGTCATGCAGTTTCTAAGCCCGCACATTATTCTGCGCAACAAACTAATCAGAGGCGAAAAGGTCACCGGTGCTGGTGAATTTATCGGTAAATTCTGTGCACGCACCGCGTTTCGTGGCTCGGAGCTGTCGATGCAAAGTGCAGCAAAGAAAGCCGATGTAGGCGTATTTTCAGGAAATGTCGACATACCCGCTATCACCGAAAGTTTGGTTTTTACCGACCCTTATTACGACGCTGAGATGAACAACCACAATGCACTGTTAGACCCTGTTGTCGAATCTATACGATCGAACATCGAGCTAAAGCGTCGCGTGCAAAAAATGTTAATGAAATTTGCATCTAATACCGAAACCATGGTGCACGGCGATTTGCATTCTGGCTCGATCATGGCAACCGATAACGAACTGTATGTAATTGACCCTGAATTTGCCCAGTACGGCCCAATGGGATTTGATCTCGGCATGGTAACAGCCAATTTTTTAATGGCCTATTTTAGTCAGCCAGCTCACCGCGGTAATGAATTAGACGAGTATCAGGGCTGGATTCTCGATGTCATAGCCAAAACACTACACACTTACCGAGCTGAATTCACTCGGCTATGGCAAGAAGAACGAACGGGCATGTTATATCCGACAGCGCTGTTTGAGTCACAAGGACACGATTCAAGTAAAGCCTGTGAACAATTACTGGCAGATACTCACACCGACGCTATGGCGTTCTGTGGTATTGAAATGCATCGCCGATGTTTGTCGCTGGCACACAACGCCGATTTTGAAGATATTGAAAATCCAGTTAAAAGAGCGCCGCTTGAAGCGCGCAATTTGCAAATGGGCATGCAATTAATCCTTGACACCGAATCCGTTTCAGATGAGCACGCATTAATTGCGATGGCTAAAGACTATAACCAGAGGAGCTTCGTGTGAAAGTTGCAGACAAACACTATCGTTCTTTGTGGTGGAACGCGGAATCCGCTGTATTGCAAATCATCGATCAGCGATCACTACCCCATGAATTTGTTGAACAGAACGTTGAATCTATGCAGGATTTCGTCAACGCCATTGCGCAGATGCGTGTGCGCGGTGCACCGTTAATTGGTGCTACTGCGGCCTATGGTATGGCGTTCGCCATGAGCGTTGATTCTTCTGACGACAACATCCAAAGCGCCTGGGACACCTTATACGCAACACGACCAACCGCCGTTAATTTGCGCTGGGCACTTGATCGCAGCAGGCAGTTGTTACTGAGTACAGATGCCACAAAGCGCGCCGATGTCGCATTAAAACTGGCGCACTCAATAGCCGATGAAGATGTCGAAATAAATCGACGAATCGGCGCAAACGGTCTTGGCATTATAGAAAAAATCGCGCAGAAAAAAGGCGCTGACGAACCTGTGAACATACTGACTCACTGCAATGCCGGCTGGCTTGCTACTGTCGATTGGGGCACGGCAACCAGTCCAATGTTTCAAGCTCATGATGCAGGCATCAAGCTTCACATTTGGGTAGATGAAACGCGACCCCGAAATCAAGGTGCACTGACGGCCTGGGAACTTGGCAACCACGGTGTGCCGCATACGTACGTAACCGATAACGCCGGAGGGCATTTGATGCAGCACGGTATGGTTGATATGGTACTCGTGGGTACTGACCGTACAACTCGCCGGGGTGATGTTTGCAATAAAATCGGCACCTACCTTAAAGCGCTGTCGGCACACGATAACAATGTACCGTTTTATGTGGCGCTTCCATCACCGACTATCGATTGGACTATAGAGGATGGCCTTGCTGATATCCCCATTGAAGAACGCAATGAACACGAAACGACGCATATTCAAGGGCTTGACGATTCCGGAAAAATAGAAGCTGTACAAGTGTCCCCGAAAGGAACAACCGGAGGCAACCCGGCTTTTGATGTTACACCAAACAGATTGGTTACCGGCCTTATCACTGAACGAGGCGTCAGTGATGCATCTGCTGCCGGGTTAGCAAAACTTTTTCCTGAACTGGCTGAGGCGGGTTAACAACTGTGTGTCCGGCATCGTCTTCCAGCGCTAAGCCTGGGACAGATAGCGGCGGTCGTTTATCAAAACAGGACGATGCCATAATTGAGGCAGCTTGGTGCTACTACCACGAAGGTTTAAACCAAAGTGAAATTGCCAATAAACTCGGCGTAAGCCGCGCATCCGTGGTTAACTACCTGGCAGAATCTCGTCGTCGAAACTATGTTCGAGTAACTCTTGATAACGACATATTTCTATACAATGAGCTTGCTACTGAGTTGTGTGACGCATACAACTTATCGCAAGTGCTGGTCACCCCGGCTGATCGTGACTCTGAACAACGAACCTCCGAAAGGGTAATACGTGCTGCATCTGATTGGTTGCCACAGCTGCTGAACAATGGCGATGCATTGGGCGTTGCCTGGGGTGAAACCGTTTCGCGCTTATCAGAAATTGCACCAAAAAAAGCATTCAATAATCTAACTATCGTACAGTTAATCGGTTCACGCCCTTCCACTGCAGGCTTTGCTGCAGAAAATTGCGCTGCAAGCTTGTCGCATCGATTTGGCGCTCATTGCATTAACCTACACGTACCACTATTGCTTTCAAACGCTGAGCTGTGTCAACAATTGATATGCGAACCGAGTGTCGCCGTGCAACTCAAAGCCGTAACTGACTGTACCAAAGTTATTTTTGCTGCCGGAACCTGTTTGGATGACAGCCATATTGTTCGTACCGGCTTGCTTACCAAAACCGAATTGGCTAAGTTCAGACGCAAAGGTGCCGTGGGTGTTGTTTGTGGCAGATTGATCAACGCCGATGGAGAACCCATAGAGATGGCCATAGAAGAGCGCATGATCGGGGTCTCGTTAACACAAATGCGTAACAAAAAAATGGGACTCTTGGTATCGGCTGAACAAGTTCGAGTTGCTGCTACACGCGCGGCGATAGTCGGCGGGTATGTAACGCATTTAGCGACATGCTCTGAGACTGCGAAGCAATTATTGAAAGATCG
>CALIMV010000004.1 GCA_938045275.1 uncultured Granulosicoccaceae bacterium | reverse complement strand
GATGCATTGCTTGATAACGGCCGTCGTGGTCGCGCCATCACTGGCAGTAACAAGCGTCCGCTGAAATCGCTTGCTGACATGATCAAAGGTAAGCAAGGCCGTTTCCGCCAGAACTTACTCGGAAAACGCGTCGATTATTCTGGTCGTTCAGTTATCGTAGTAGGCCCGACGCTTCGATTGCATCAGTGTGGTTTGCCGAAAAAGATGGCGCTTGAACTGTTTAAGCCGTTTATCTTTTCCAAACTGCAAATGCGTGGCATGGCCACCACCATCAAGGCTGCCAAGAAAATGGTTGAGCGTGAAGGTGCAGAAGTCTGGGATATCCTTGAAGAGGTTATTCGCGAACACCCGGTGATGCTGAACCGAGCACCTACTTTGCATCGATTGGGTATTCAGGCATTTGAACCTGTACTGATCGAAGGCAAAGCGATTCAACTTCATCCATTGGTGTGCGCGGCTTTTAACGCCGACTTTGATGGTGACCAGATGGCGGTACACGTGCCGTTATCAATTGAAGCGCAGTTAGAAGCTCGCGCGTTGATGATGTCGACCAATAATGTTCTGTCACCTGCGAATGGTGAACCAATCATTGTTCCTTCACAAGATATCGTTCTGGGTTTGTATTACATGACCCGTGTGCGTGTAAACGCAAAAGGCGAGGGCATGGTATTCCAGGACATCAATGAATGTCATCGCGCGTACGAGAATAATGTTGCTGATTTGCATGCCCGTATTACGGTACGTGTCGTGGACCACATGATAAATGACCATGGCGAGATGGAGCAGCGCTCACGCCGTGTTGAAACCACGATCGGTCGAGCCATTGTTTCTGAAATTCTGCCTAAGGGTATGGAGTTTGAAAATGTCGATTGTAATTTAAGCAAAAAGAACATCTCCAAACTCATTAACATTTGCTATCGCAAGTTAGGTCTGAAAGAGAGTGTTATTTTTGCCGATCAATTGATGTACATGGGCTTTCGCTTTGCAACGCTCGCAGGTGTATCTATCGGTATCGAAGACATGGTTGTACCTGATGACAAGGGCGAAATCATAGGTGCTGCAGAAAGTGAAGTACGCGAAATCGAAGATCAGTATTCATCTGGATTGGTAACTCACGGTGAACGCTACAACAAAGTAGTTGATATTTGGTCTGCAGCGAACGATCAAGTAGCAAAATCCATGATGTCGAAGCTTGGTGCTGAACAGGTAGTAGATTCAAAAGGTGAAACCGTTGAACAGGAATCGTTTAACTCAATCTTTATGATGGCCGACTCCGGTGCTCGTGGTTCAGCTGCACAGATTCGACAACTCGCCGGTATGCGTGGTTTGATGGCAAAACCTGATGGTTCAATCATCGAAACGCCTATTACAGCGAACTTCCGAGAAGGACTAAACGTAAACCAATACTTTATTTCGACACACGGTGCTCGAAAAGGTTTGGCAGATACGGCACTAAAAACGGCGAATTCCGGCTATCTAACGCGACGTCTGGTTGATGTTGCGCAAGACATGGTAGTGGTAAGCGACGATTGCGGAACTGAAGCTGGTTTAACCATGACGCCTATCATCGAAGGTGGCGACGTTGTTGAAGCATTGGGTGCGCGAGTACTTGGTCGAATCAACGCAACGCCAATTTTGAAGCCGGGTACAAAAACGGTACTAATGGAAGCAGGAACCTTAATCGACGAAGCTCGCGTTGATGAGCTCGAAGAAGCCGGTGTCGACGAAGTATTAGTGCGATCGGCGATAACATGTGAAGCCGACTATGGTGTTTGTGCAGCATGTTACGGTCGTGATCTGGCGCGAGGTCACATTATCAATCAGGGTGAAGCAGTAGGTGTTATGGCTGCCCAATCCATCGGTGAGCCAGGTACACAGCTCACCATGCGTACTTTCCATATTGGTGGTGCTGCGTCCCGGTCAGCTGCGGCAAGTAGTGTTGAATCGAAGTCGAAAGGTAGTATCCGGCATCACAACGTGAAGTCGATAACCAACAAAGACGGCAAAATGCTCGCTGTATCCCGTTCGGCAGAGTTGGGTGTGACCGATGAAAACGGTCGTGAGCGAGAGCGCTACAAAATTCCGTATGGTGCAATCATTACCGCAAATGACGGTGATGCCATTGAAGCAGGATCGGTGCTCGCAACGTGGGATCCGCACACTCACCCGGTTATCACTGAGGTTGCAGGCTTTGCCAAGTTTTCCGATTTTGTCGATGGCGTAACAGTTAAAGCGGAAACAGACGACATCACCGGATTGACCGACATTGTTATCACTGATCACAAACAGCGAGGTGGCGCCAGTAAGGACCTTCGCCCATTGGTGAAACTGGTTGATAAAAACGGTGACGATCTTTGCTACGTGGGCACCCAAATACCAGCTCACTATTTCTTGCCTCCTGGCGCAATTGTCAGCATGCAAGATGGAGGAGCGGTAGACGTTGGTGACGTTGTGGCTCGAATCCCTCAAGCGTCTTCAAAAACACGTGATATCACCGGTGGTCTGCCGCGTGTTGCCGACTTGTTCGAAGCGCGTAAGCCAAAAGAGCCTGCAATCCTTGCTGAAGTGAGCGGTACCGTCAGCTTCGGTAAAGAAACCAAAGGCAAGCAGCGTCTGGTTATTACCGGTCCAAAGCAGGAGCACTACGAAGAGCTGATTCCTAAATGGCGTCATATCAACGTGTTTGAGGGTGAATCGGTTACCAAAGGTGAAATGATCGCCGACGGCGAACCTAATCCTCAGGACATTCTGCGACTGCTAGGTGTTGAAACATTGGCCGGATATCTGGTCCAGGAAATTCAAGACGTCTATCGCTTGCAGGGTGTTGGCATTAACGATAAGCATATCGAGGTGATTATTCGCCAGATGCTGCGTAAAGTTGATATCAGCAGTTCGGGTGATACGCGATTATTGCGTGGTGAGCAGGTTGATTTCTTGAAAGTGAAGCAAATCAATGAAGATATGTTAGCGGAGAATCCTGACGCAGAACCTGCAACGTTCGATAACCTGTTGTTGGGTATTACCAAAGCATCACTGGTTACCGAATCATTTATCTCGGCAGCTTCGTTCCAGGAAACCACACGCGTGCTCACAGATGCAGCTGTTCGCGGAGCGCGCGACGATCTGCGTGGCTTGAAAGAGAACGTTATTGTGGGTCGACTGGTACCGGCTGGTACAGGCCTGGCATTCCACAACGAACGACGCAAGCGTCGTGCGAAGCTGGATATTGATGACGCTTTCGAGCAAGTGGTTGAACAGGAAACTGCCATGGTTAGCGGTGGTATCGGCGGTGAAGAAGCCGTACCAGCGATTTTGTTGGAAGGGCTTGATGATGCAACACCTGTGGTAGCGCCAACGCCCGAATCTCCTGCACCTGCACCTGCACCTGCACCTGCACCCGCACCTGATATTGGTGCAGCTGGTGCCGGAGCAGATGAGAGCGCCAGTTAGTAGCTAGCAGTTAGCGAAGAAGCGAAGCAAACTTTGTGGGCCAACGCGTTTATGCGTTGGCCCACAATCACGTTACCGCCGCCAGTTTTTTGAAGCGTGGCTGGTCCCAGCTCTTTTCATCGATAATTTGTTGCAAAACCTGAACCGCTTTGCGCACGTCGTTGTTGTCTATGTAAAGCGGTGTAAAGCCGAAGCGCATAACGTTTGGTGCTCGAAAATCACCAATTACTCCTTTCTCTTTCAACGCTTGAATGGTCGGATAACCTTGCTCCCATGCGAAAGAAACCTGCGAACCCCGCTGTAACGGATTGCGTGGGCTGACAAGTGTTAGCGCGGGACAGCACTTTTCAACCTGTTGAATAAACAGCTCAGATAATTCAATCGACCTTTCCCTAACTTCATGCAGCGACACACCGTCCCAAACATCCAGTGCAGACGATAAAGCGGCCAGTTGCAATACAGGAGGCGTACCTACTCGCATACGTTCAATTGAAGGCGCTGGTGCGTAATCGGCCTCGAATGCAAACGGTTTTGCATGACCCATCCAACCTGAAAGCGCAGGTTCCGCTGTTTCGGTCAAATCTGATCTGGTGTAAATGAACGCGGGGGAACCGGGGCCAGCATTTAAATACTTGTACGTGCAACCAACCGCAAATTCTGGGTTGCAACCTTCAAGGTCTATGGGCATCGCACCTGCTGAGTGTGCCAGGTCCCAAAGTGAAACAGCCCCAACAGATTGTGCTTTTGCAGTCAGTGTCGCCATATCGTGTAACCGACCGGTTTTGTAGTCGACTTGAGTCAGCATCATCACAGCGACATTTTCGTCGAGGTGTTGGGCAATATTTTCCGGTGGCACGATCTGGAGTTCTAGATCTCGACCCATGGTTTTAATGAGGCCTTCAGCCATGTATAAATCAGTTGGAAAATTACCATTGTCAGACAAAATGATGGAGCGTTCCGGGCGCATGTGTAGGCTGGCTGCCAAGGCTTGATACACCTTAATCGATAGCGTATCACCGACCATGACTGTATTCGGTGGTGCACCAATTATCGGAGCCAATCGATTACCTAGTACGCTTGGTTGTGCAAACCAACCCGCATTGTTCCAACCGCTGATCAACATCTCGCCCCATTCGTCAACAATGGTGTTCATAACGCGTTGTGAAGTAGCCCGGGGCAGGGGGCCGAGAGAGTTGCCGTCCAGATAAATAACGCCTTCAGGTATGTGGAAAAAATCTCTTTTCATGAATTTTGTAATACCTGGGTCTTGAGCATTAGAACTATGGCGAATTTCACTTTCATGACCAGTGATTTTTTCGTGACAAATAGGCTTTTCTAGATTACTGCCTACATCGCATTTGTAAACACTGGCCAGAACGTGTTGTGTGCTAATGCAATTGCCAACCAAACCTCACAAAAAGCTAGCAGAACGTCACCTGAATTTCGTCGTTTTCTTTAAAATAGACGAGCTTCGAGATACATCTAGACCGATTGGGGCATTTCAGGGGTACCGGGTACAGCGCAATATTGCATTCTACCGTCACGCATGTTGACATTCTTTATTAAATTTCCTATAATTCCGCAGCTCGAAAACAGACCGCTTACGCGGTCTGTCGTTCATTGTGGGGCAGCAAAAATTGAGGCTGTTCCCTTATATTCGCACTTGGCAGCATTGTGCCGCCAAGGCTTTAAACGACTTAAGTAACAGACGGTTAGTTAATGGCAACGATCAACCAATTGGTGCGCAAGCCCCGTAAACGCAAAGCCGAGAAATCCAACGTACCGGCATTGCAGGCCTGTCCTCAGCGACGTGGTGTTTGTACCCGCGTATACACGACTACACCAAAAAAGCCGAATTCGGCAATGCGCAAGGTGGCTCGCGTACGGCTGACCAATGGTTTTGAGGTAACGTCGTACATTGGTGGGGAAGGTCACAACCTTCAGGAGCACTCAGTTGTGCTTATCCGTGGCGGCCGAGTCAAGGATTTACCAGGAGTTCGATACCACACGGTTCGAGGCAGCCTCGACACCCAGGGCGTTGATTCACGACGTCAGGGTCGTTCGAAATACGGCGCCAAGAAGCCCAAGTCTTAATCAAATCTTAGGCACAATAAGTTTAGGAATTATTAGCAAATATGTCACGTAGAAGCGAAGCCCCAAAACGCGAAATCCTGCCGGATCCTAAGTACGGCAGTGTCAAGTTGGCCAAATTCATTAACATCATGATGCTCGATGGCAAGAAAGCGGTCGCCGAACGCGTCATATATGGTGCGCTGGATGTCATGAAAGAAAAGGGGTCTCCTGATCCGCTCGAGATGCTGGAAGTGGCACTTGAAAACGTTAGCCCGGCCGTAGAAGTGAAATCTCGCCGTGTTGGTGGAGCAACCTACCAGGTACCTGTAGAGGTGCGTCCTGTGCGTCGCAATGCGTTGGCAATGCGCTGGGTGATTGAAGCGGCTCGTAAGCGAGGCGAGAAGTCAATGATGTTGAAGCTGGCCGGTGAATTGTCCGACGCGGCTGAGAAACGTGGCACAGCTGTAAAGAAGCGCGATGATGTTCATCGTATGGCAGAAGCAAACAAAGCATTCTCGCACTACCGTTGGTAGTGTAAGTTTGGTGTGACAATAGGTCCAGATCGTGGCACGTTCCACACCAACATCACTCTATCGCAATGTCGGCATCATGGCGCACATCGATGCCGGCAAAACGACCACAACTGAACGAATCCTCTATTACACTGGCGTATCGCATCGCATAGGCGAAGTACACGACGGTGCTGCCACCATGGATTGGATGGAGCAGGAGCAGGAGCGCGGCATTACCATTACGTCTGCCGCGACCACTTGTTACTGGAGCGGCATGGATGGGGACCGCAAGAAACACCGAATAAACATCATTGATACCCCTGGTCACGTCGACTTCACGATCGAAGTGGAGCGCTCGTTGCGCGTCCTCGATGGTGCGGTGGCTGTGTTCGACTCGGTTGGCGGTGTTGAGCCCCAATCCGAAACGGTTTGGCGACAGGCAAACAAGTACAACGTACCGCGTCTGGCGTTTGTTAACAAGATGGACCGCATTGGGTCTGATTTTTTCCGGGTGATTGATCAGATAAAAGAGCGTCTGGGTGCTACAGCCGTGCCGATCAATATACCTGTTGGTGCTGAAGATACCTTTACCGGAGTGGTTGATCTGGTGCGCATGAAGGCGATCATCTGG
>CALIMV010000003.1 GCA_938045275.1 uncultured Granulosicoccaceae bacterium | reverse complement strand
GGTATGCACGTATTTCGGTTTTTTTTGTGGAAACAAAATCGACAAGCACAGTATTTGCCGATAGCCATAACCCAGGTTGTAACCACTCTGGAACAGCCACTGCTACTGAATCGTACGGAGCACGTAGTGCCAGACGCTCTTTCTCCTGCACCACTTGCGCAAGCTCTGCTTGCTTGCTTTGTATGTGCGCCTCACTAACCTCTGTGTGGCCCTGCTGATTTTTCCACTGTGTTTTGTTATTCAATTGGTGCTCGAGACTGCTGATTTCCAAGCGCAGAGTTGCCTCGCGAAAGTCAAGCTCTGGCACTCGTAACTGAACGAGAACATCACCGGCCTTGAGTACTTGGCCGTTTTTCACGTTAACCGATGCTACAACCCCTGCTGTATGATTAAACACGCGCCCTGCAGTGTCGGCAGAGATTACGGCAGGTATAGAGATGTTCCTCGGTAAGGGGATAAAGAACAGAAAACAGCATAGTAAAACACTGACGGACATTCCTATTCGAGCTTTGGACACCCGGCCACTCGCGATAGTGCGAGTGTAGTGCCACAACTCAGTGGCCAGTGGCTTGATCAATAATGCAACGCATACACCAATCACAAGTGTGATGCCAAGTGCCTTAAACCAGAACTGGTAAACCATGACACAGATGGATAAATACAAAAACAACCTGTACGCCCAGGTAAAGTTGGCGTAGCGGTGCAGTACCTTTAATTCACGCTGAGTGACAGGGTGAGGAATAGGTTCAAGATTACCTAAAATGCGCTTTCGCCATTGCCAGCGACTGAGATCAAAAGATTTACGTTGTAGATTTTCAACGCCCAGCCAGTCCGACAATAAATAGTAACCATCAAACTTCAAGCATGGGTTTAAATTGATTAACAATGTAGACATTGCTGATGTAACAGCGACGAAGTAAGCGATGGTTCTTGGGATGCCATCGGGTAGTACCAACCAAGCCAGCAATGCAAGTACCGCTACAACTAACTCTGCAGCAATACCTCCTGCGTTTACGAGTAAGCGCTTTTTTCTTGATACTAATCGCCACGCATCGGAAGTGTCACAGTAAGCCACGGGTAACATAAAGATGAGCGCAGCACCCATTTCACTGACACGACATCCGTATCGCTTCGCTAAAATTCCATGACCAAATTCGTGTAACACATTGAGAAACACAAGCGTTAGCGCGAATAGCGTTAAACCAGTGGGCGTCATGAATGAGCTGAATGCGTCCTTGAATTCGTAAGCATGTGCGCTAACGCCGACTGCTGCCGTTATTACTGCACACAGCCAAAGGCATATAAAAGTGGTTGGGTAGCGAAATACCGGGGACAGCAAGGTGACTAATACTGAAAGTAATTTGTCTGGATTGTACAGCCGTTTTCGCACAAACATGGTACTGCGGAAACCGCTGCGCCACAGTGCAACGCCATTACGCTCAGATTTTGCCAGTAGGCCATTTAACGCTTGTGCATTGTTGGCTACGGTGAGTTCGTTGCGTTCCAGGAACTCAACCAACTTGGCAATATCGTCTTGAGAAACGGATAACGTCGTTTCCTGGTTAACCGACTCAACAATTTTCTCAGGGTGTTCAAGGCGCCATCGAGACAGTAACTCATACTCTACCCATCCCAACTTGAAATACCGTGTACGTAAAGTGTCGCCAAGTATCCAGTTTGGCGTACCAGTAGAATTTACTGTAATAGGTTGAAGTTTGAGGTCAGACCTTAACGCCGGAACGTATTTTTGTTCGGATGTACAATCGGACTCTGAAACTTTCGAATGTGGTTGTTGCTCCGCGGCAGCGTCAGCGGCACTGCGTACCGATACAGACCGTCGCTCCATGGAAACCTGGTTCACAGCTATACACCCAGTGTTCGTCGTACGGCTGAGAGTGGTTTGCGCAGCAGGTGATAGCCCAGGCGTACTTGCTTGCCGTACAACCTGAACGTGCCTTTCATGCCGAGTCGAAGTTCCTGACTCTGCTTAACCTTATCAGCTGTATTAGGTGTCGTATGTTGAGTTGCGACAACGCGGTAGGCTGGCCCATTGTTGTTGGATGATGCGGCGAAGTAACCGACCTGCTCGACTTTTCCTTCAACAGATTGGAGAGGATTGGCATCAGGGAAAAATTTGACTTCAGAGCCAGACTCCAGGCCAATGGCATCATTTGCAGCCAACCAAATCTCAAATTGATTGTTGTCAGTTCCTGCGATTTCCATGATTTTCTCGCCGGTCAACACCGCTCTGCCTTCCCAATCTTTTTTTCGTGTGAACAATACAATGCCATCACGCGAAGCCTTAATTTGCAGACGTGATATTTGCTCGTCAATGAAATCAAGCTCGAGTTCTTTTAACCTAATTTGGGTTTCCAGTTCAGAGAAAACATTGCCGTCCAGTGTTGCATTCAAAGATTGCTGGCGGGCTTTGCGCAACTTTTCTTTAGCCAGTTCAAGCTCTGTGACCACGGAGCTTCGTTGGTGTGTCAGCGTGGACGAGTCGAAGTTGATCAGCACCTGGCCTTTAATCACGTGCTGATTGGGAATCACTTGAATGTCTTTAACGACGGCGTCTAAGCCAGCAGCGACAACAGTTGGCGACGCTGGCGCAACTTCTCCGCTGGCAATAACACTTTGTTTGATTGGTAAAAAGGCCAGCACAACCATGGCACATGCTACCCAGCGCCAACCAGGCCTTAAAAACGTAAATATCGAATGCTTTATTCGCGCAGTGGCACTGGTTGAATCTAAGTTCTGTAGCGCCTGAAGCGAGTGAGAAGCCACATCTGAGACTTGTTGTAACAGCTGTAGCTCACTGATTTGCCATTCGGTATCGCGCCACAATACAGCTATAGCGTTGCCTTTATCCATTTTGACAGTAACCAGTTCGGAGAATTCAAGCTGAGCAAATGCATTTTGAAAAGCCAAGGGAAGTGTGTCCTTGGTATGAATTTGTGTGTCGTGCAATTCGATATCATGCTGATTCGCCAATTGCTCCGTAAACTGGACCAGTGGTGCCTCGCGATCAAATTCAGATACGCCCGATACGGTCGCAACTTTATAATTATGGCGTTTCGCCCTATTTCCTGTTGGCCTGCTCCTGAACTTGGCCGTACTGTCCAAAGCCATTAAAGCAACGTCATATGAGAGTAACTTGTGTAAATAATTTGTTAGCACAAAACCAAGGGCTTTTTCAGTTGGAGCGGCGCGAAGGTCGCGCTCCAGCTGAATGAACTCGGCCATCCGATTGACGAGTTTGTCTTGCATGGTTAGTAGTGCCCTTGAGCGTCTTCTGTTACGAGGGATACCCGCCCACTCATTCCAGACCAAAGTCTGTCATCGTTGTTTTCAATACGACTGATCACTTTTACTGTTTGACTCACAGAATCAACCACTGGAATGACTTTATCGATGCTGAGTTTGTAGTCAGTATCGGTCTCTAATATGTTCAGCCGAATAAGCTGCCCCTCATAAAGTTCTCCGAGTTGGTTCGATGGTGCTAGAAACTCCACTGATAGATCGGTATTGCTAACAATCTTGAGCAGCTCGTTTTTTTGATGAATGGATTCGTGTGGATTGACCCAGCTTTGTACAACCGTGCCGTCAAACGGTGCCTTCAATACACAACGATCTACCTGAATTTGTGCAGCTTCCAGGTCCGCATTTGCGATGGCAAACTGTGCAGCGTTTCTAGCAACCTGGACTTTAGTGGTTGAATTGAGTGCATTTAACGCCTTGGTTGATTTGTATTCATTGCGTGCCAGTTCAAGTTCCGCCTTTGCTCTGTTCAACGCCGCCTCAGGAAGCGCGCAATCCATGTTCAATAACACGTCGCCCTCGAAAAAACTGTCACCCGGTTTTACATGTACATCAGTCACCAGGCCATCGATCTGGCTAGACAGCAAAGCGGTTTTTCCCGCTTTGACAACTGCTGCGTAGCCGAAGCTGTCTGATGCGAATAGCGCCAAAGGCAACAGGCAGCTCACTAATGTTATGCACAGGCGAAAGAAAAATGACTTAACGCTTATTTGATTATTATGAATATTCATTGTGATTCACCTAATATTAGAAAGTCGCTTTGCGCGATCGGCAGCACTGGAGTAGTCTGTTGAGTAGTTCAACTTTGCTGCTATGTTCTTTGGGCTGTAAAATCCATTCTCATGGCTAAGGCTGGGTGTTGCTAAGTGCTCAGACACTTGTTGGGTTAAATCTGCAAGCTCTGCGGTGTGATCCAGCAGCACACCCGGTTGGTAGCCCACACTGATTTCCAGTTGTGCAATGGCGTTTTGCCAATCAGCATAAGCTGCTGCCAAGCGCATGCTGGACAACAACTTTCTTGCCTTGGCTTCAATCAAAGAGAGTTGGTCTTGTTGATCAAGACTTGCACGCTTTTCATACTGCTCATAGAGGCTACTATCCACACGACTCGTTTCGCGAGAAATGTCATAGTCTGCCTGGGCTTGAGTAATTCTATGCAAGGCGACATCAACTTGAGTAACAATTGCCATACTGGTAGCCATGCGACGTATGTTTGCCAATTCGACCGATGATTTCGCATGTCGAATGGCTCTTGGGCCTGAGACAAGATTAAGTAAATCCCATGTGAGTCGGTACCCAGAGCTCGCCCAGGTATCATGCAGTAAAAAGCTGTTGTCGTTGTAGTTGTAGCCTGTGAATAACTCAATACCCGGAATCATTCTTAACCGCTCTTTTTTGATTTCCAGTAAGGCGATACGTTTTTTATAATCTTCTTCAATTAACTCAGGTCGATTGCTTAGGGCTTGCATCCGTAAATTATCGACAGAGGGAAGATCGTTTTTTACGTCAATTGATCTGGCGTGATCGGTAGCTGCTTCAATTTTATAATTGAAGCCAGGTGGTAGCCCCATCAATGCGGTGAGTTCGATACGAGAATCGTATATGTTTCGTTGTAAACTGTGCATTTGCCGTTGAATATCGAGCATGGCGCGCTGATAATCCAAACATTCTTCAATGGGCTTTAACTTTGCTTGCTGAGCTGCATAAGAATCATTCAGTCCTTGTCGAATCTCAGACAGTAGTGGCGTCAGCGATTGTAATAAATCCTGTGAACCAAGCATTTTCCAATAGGCATACTGAACATCGCGAATAATATTCTGTACTGTTTTTCTTTGGCGTTCGGCTGCGATCAAAACCTGATCACCTGCCTGTTTAGCATTTAAGTAAGCAATACCAAAATCCAGAGTGTCCCAACTGAGTTGCAGATCAGCAGATACGATGCCCGTGTCTTGTGATGTAGAAGCACCAAAATTAGGTACGCCAGTACCCAGATTCAGGCTACTGGATGCCTGCCTGCGACTTCGCACGGTGTAGCCAGCATTAGCCGCCAACCGAGGCAGTTTTTTCATATCGAGTAAATCGAGACGTTGTTGTGCTACAACCGCCTCCATGAGCTTTAGGCGATTGTCCAGGTTGTATTTGATTGATCTGGCGATGGCCTCCTCCAGAGAGATGGTATGCCCATCCACTGGCAGAGCAGAGAACATGCTCTCGTAATCTTGCTGCGCCCGCTGTCTAACGTCTTCTTGTGAGCTAATTTCAGGGCTGGTTGCACACGCAGATATCACAGCGCTGATGCACAAAACGATCAATGGTTTGTGCAGCATCGAAATCCGCTTTTTCATATTACTGACCGTATTGGTTAGGTTAACTAGGGAAGTAACGCCAAACAAACCTTGAGCCAATGTGCAGGATGGATACAGTTATTTACGGCTACGACCTTACTATTGTGTGCTGGTCTACATTTTGACGTTCAGTCTTGGCCTTGAGGTGTTGATTGCCTTGGCTTGACGATGTTTGCCTCGAATTTGAAGTTCACATCACCCTACGTGTATTTTGCGGTTTTATATTGTGCGGTTTTAAATAGAATTTTAGTGCAGAGCCCGATCACTGCGCTGTTTACCGAATTCGTGTTTGAGGGAAAAATCGAATATACTGCGCTGAGTGTTGTGAGTCTTTCGCATGCGGTTATCCACTTGGTTTTTATGGATTTATTCGTGATACCAACGTAATAAATGCAAGAGGACTTTATCGGTCAAAAGCATAGAATTTCCCGTTATCTCAGTCAGTTTAGCGGTTCGGGATGGACACTAATTAGCAAGTTAATAGTAAGTCTGAGTACAGGACTATTAAACAACCCGTCAGCACGATAAATCGATTTACTATGCGTACCAACTCAAAGTGACCTCCGCAAAAAGCACACCTCATGTTTTAATTATTGGCGGTTACGGAGAATTTGGGGGCCGTCTAGCGCAGCTTCTACAACGGGACGGTATGAGTGTTGTCATTGCCGGACGCGACTTCAATAAGGCCCAGCAATTTTGCAGTGCAAACGGTGGTACTCCACTTAAACTTGATATTACGACCGATCTGAGCCTGATAGACACACTCGAAGTAGATGTTGTAGTTGATGCGGCCGGGCCGTTTCAATCTTATGGTAACGACAAGCAACGCTACTACTTGGCCCGCCGAGCACTAGAGTGTGGTGCACATTATCTCGACCTCAGTGACGATGGCAACTTCTCATCCGGTATAGCCTGCCTTAATACGCTAGCTAAGCAGAAACAGCGCTTTGCCTTATCAGGTGCATCATCGACACCTGCCCTATCGGGTGCGGTCGTTATGGCTCTGCAAAAAAACCTGTGCTCGATAGAAAAAATCGAAACCAGTATTCTACCGGGCAGTCGGGCACCGCAAGGTCAGTCAGTCATGTCAGCCATATTGGATCAGGTTGGTAATCCGGTACCGTTTTGGCGCGATGGTGCGTGGGAGCAACATATTGGTTGGTCAACACCGGTGCCCAAGCGCATCAACAACACCTTATGCAGAAACGCTAATTTGATCAATGCTGCGGATGCGGTGTTGTTTCCGGAACACTTTAATGCCAGATCAGTGATATTTCGCGCAGGCTTGGCCATGCCGATAATGCACCTATCCTTACAATGGCTCGGTACGCTTCGCTCATTTGGTCTACTGCCGAACCTGACTAAATTCATCTCGCCTCTTCGATGGTTTGCCAATCGACTGGTACCTTTTGGTTCTGATAATGGTGGCATGTTGGTTGAAGTAATAGGTGAATGTAAAAGTGCCTCAATATTGATTGATGGGCAATTGCAGGAACCGAAGGCAAACAAGTCAGCCACAGAAGAAACGTTGTGTGAAGACTCATACCTGGCTTCGAGCACTTGGTGCCTTTCAGCGGAGCCAGGCCAAGGTCCTTTCGTACCAACCATTGCAATTAGAGCCATTTTGCGAAACATACACCTGGTACCCACTGGTGCCAGAGCATGCATCGGCGAGTTACCCTTATCCAACTACGTACAAGCCATGGACGATCTTGGCATAGACACTCATGGTCACACGAAAGCTTTTAACTACCTGTTTGCTGATGTTTTGGGAGAGCAGTGGCATGCACTACCCGAATCACTGCGCAACACCCATAGCGTCATCGACAAGAAAACGTTAAAAGGGTACGCAAAAATTACCCGCGGAACCTCGTGGGTAACAAAATTGATCGCGGTAATGTTCAGATTTCCTGCTTCGGCTGACAAAGTGTCAGTCGAGGTAACCAAAACCCGCTCCGCCGATTCTGAAGTTTGGGTGCGCAATTTCAATGGGCAAACATTTAAATCCACGCTAAGCAGCGTTGCAGAACGCCCTCTGCCGTCAACGCAACAGTGTATTCGAGAACAATTCGGCCTTTTGAAGTTTTTACTGGGACTTCACGTTGATCGTAACGCGCTGCATTTTCCCGTTGTCAGTGGCTCTTGTCTTGGTATCCCCATTCCGACAGCCATTCTCCCAACCAGCAACACACGTGAATTTGAAAAAGATGGCACTATGCATTTTTGCGTTGAACTGCTCGCTCCGTTTAAATTAGGCCTAATTGTGCGCTACGAAGGTTGGTTAACATGAATCAGATGCCCGAATTTCAATTTGACAATACCTACGCCAGATTGTCCGACAAGCTGTTCAGTCAGCAACACCCAAAGCCAGTATCACAACCCGAATTAATAGCGCTCAACACAACACTGGCAGAGCGGCTTGAGTTAGATGTCGATGCACTACGATCGCCTGATGGTTTGTCGATACTGGCGGGCAACAGCCTACCGGACGGATCAGACCCTATCGCCACCGTTTACGCAGGTCATCAGTTTGGTCACTGGGTACCACAATTGGGTGATGGACGTGCCATTTTGTTAGGCGAGGTAAAAGATAAGGATGCCAAACGATTCGACATTCAGTTGAAAGGTGCGGGGCGCACCCCCTACTCTCGGGGTGGAGACGGGCGCGCAGCCGTCGGACCTGTCGTGCGCGAATACGTTGTTAGCGAAGCTATGGCCGCCTTGGGTGTACCAACAACCAGAGCGTTGGCGGCCGTTGCTTCTGGTGAAAATGTTCAACGTGAAACGGCACTGCCTGGCGCAATTTTAACTCGGGTCGCTGAAAGCCATATTCGGGTTGGTACGTTTCAATTCTTTGCCGCAAGACGCGACTATGACACCATCAAACAACTTAGCGACCATGTTATTGATCGCCATTATCCCGAACTGCACTCAGCTAGCAATCCACCTTTAGCCCTGCTCGAAGCCGTGTTGAGCAAACAAGCCACGCTGATAAGCCACTGGCAGGCAATCGGCTTTATTCATGGGGTAATGAATACCGATAACGCATCAGTTGCAGGACTAACCATTGACTATGGTCCGTGCGCTTTTATGGATGTTTATCACCCGGAAACGGTATTCAGTTCCATAGATCATGGCAGTCGATACGCTTATCAAAATCAACCCGGTATCGCACAATGGAACTGCGCGAATCTGGCGCAGTGTCTATTACCACTGATCGATTCAGATGAAGAAAAGTCACTTAGCGCCGCACAAGCGGTTATCGATTCATTTCCGAACGTTTATTCAACAGCGTATGCAACGCGTTTTCGAAAAAAATTGGGTTTGGCGCTGCCTGATGAGGACGATTTGCAGCTCATTTCAGATTTTCTGCAAATCATGGCTGACTCGAAAGTTGATTTCACCAATATATTCAGAGCGTTAAGCCATTGCAGTGTCGAAAAAAATGCTGCAGTAGATGGTAACGACGATAGTTTTCTGAAGCTTTTTGAGCAGCCTCAGCCAATTTCTGACTGGCTTGAACGTTGGCGCGCCCGACACCATAAAGAAAATAGCGATGTCGCAGAGCGCCAGTTACTCATGCTTCAGTCCAATCCAGCCTACATACCACGCAATCATCAGATTGAAAGCGTCATCGCCTCCGCAATGGCAAAGGATTACGCGCCAATGCATGAACTGTTAACGGTTCTGGACAATCCTTATACTGAGCAGGCTGACTTGGAAAAGTATTCACTACCGCCCAAAGAAGATGAAATTGTTCAGGCCACTTTCTGTGGCACATAGCAGAGCAGAATAATCAAAGCCGTCAAGATCAGCCCACTGGTATTTAACTGTTTCAGTTTTCCAGAAGGGTGATCTGAACACAGTTGCGTTTCATTAAGCCGCAGCAGATTTAACAGCAACCAAAAAACGCAAATCGATTGTAGATCAGTTTCAAAATTACCCATTCGTCTAAGAGTGCGATTAAATTCATCGACAATTTTAATTTTCAATTAAGGCAAGTGTGCATTTATTTTAACTAGTATTGTTACCTATAAAATCCAAACAGATGTTTGCTTATTGAATCGAAAGTGCACATTAAACAGCTTTGCTAGCATTTCTACGTACAACATTTTGTGCTGCAATTAAACCTTTTGTATTGTTCGAAACCACCCATCAGTTCAATTACTAAAATGTCATTCGCTTTATTGTAGACATCTGCTCTTACCGTTTTACTATTGACCAACCAGTTCACATTTTCCGACATTGTTACGGAAGAGGAAGACATTTTAACGAACAGGAAATTAGTACAACTTTAGCTTTTTGTGAGTACTGACAAACCCGTATTTATCTTTGGCTTTTATTTATCTTTAGCATTTTTGAGATCGGAAATTTATCTTGAAAATAAAATACGGAATGCCAGCCGAATAGTTGGACACATCGAGTTGGCAATGTCTATTCGAACAGAGCTTGAAAACGAGTCACTATAAAAATAATCATTATCACTGGAAGACAATATGAGCAAAATAATAGGCGGATGTCTCTGCGGCAAGGTACGCTACGAGTCAACTTCAAAACCATTAGTTTCTGCTGCATGTCATTGCACTCATTGCAGAAAACAAAGCGGTACGGCATATTCAGTCATTATTGGCGTATCGAGCGATTCATTGGCAATTTCGGGAGACTCTCTACGTACATTCAATGATATTGGGTCAAGCGGTCAGCCAGTAGAGCGAAAATTCTGTAGCACATGCGGCTCCCCACTGTTCTCACGAGGAACCAAAGAGGATATTCTGTACATAAAGGCAGGCTCACTGGACGATTCTGACTGGGTCAAACCTAATGTGGAGATTTGGTGCGACTCGCAGGTAAGCTGGAGCAACTTAAAAAAAGACATGGCGAGTTTTCCGACCAGCCCCAGAGCAAGATAGAAAAGAGCAAGATAGAAAAGAGCAAGATAGAAAAAACCTTCCAGTAAGATCAGTCGGCTTTGCTCACTTCGTCGAAAGTGAGCAGAGTAGACGTCGTTCTGCACGAAACTAACTAACCTATTAATCCGCCATATTACCTGCAGCGGGTATTCTACAATCACGCTGCCAACTACCTGTAATAGATGCACTGAGCAGTGGTTCATAACGCGTGCCATAGTACGAAAGCGGTGTTGTCTCAGCTGTTGGTCGTAACTGTCCTTTATACCAATTGTTTTTTAACGAAGGGGTTCGTGCTATCGCGTTTACATTGACGCCATCTTCATCAAATAAAACAGTCCCACTTTGTATATACGAACGAGGTAATGGTGTCTCTGGTAACACAGGCGGCATAAACGTATTCTGTAGTTGAATATCCGAACCGTAGACCGCGTTGCTGTAAAAACTTTGAATTGCATCGGGCGAATTGTCGATGGTTAATGGCCCGGATGTAACGCAATTGCGATGGATTAGGTTACCTTCACCGACTGGGCCTGCATCGCCAATATGAATACGTTCAACGACATTGCCTTCAACCAGATTAGCGTAAGCGAAACTGTGAAAAGAAATATCACCTGGTCCGCCATTGGCAAAGTTAGTATGGCGCGGCGAAAACGAATGGTTGAATGCAACAATATTGCCATTAGCACTGGCGTTAAATAGTATTGAATGGCGTAAATAGCCCAGCGTATTGTTCTCGACAAGACAACCCGTGGTGCTGTTGGCCAAATCAATACCATAACCTTGTTTACCATCGCCATGACCGGTTGCATCCAACATGGTATTCCCAGTGATTTCGCAATGATAACTTTGCCGTGTAAACACATGCGATTGCCTTGCACGTTTGCTCAATACATCTCTTAACCAAACGTGTGCTGCACTACGCATGTGAACCATATCGCCAACGTGGGTGTTGTTCGATACCACATCCATGGACAGAGCTTCGACACCTGAGAATTCATTAGCGTCAAATACCTGCAGGCTCGCTGTTCCTGTGAAATCACTGTTAAGCGGGTTCGCCAGCAACAGACGGGTGTTGTTCTGCGATGCTTCTCGCCCAACAATACTAACAACTTGACTGCGCGCAGAGTTCGAATCAGTTAGCAGACCATAACGCCCACTGGTAGCGTCTGAGTTGGGTGCCACCAGCAAACTGCTACCCCGGTATTCACCATTAATAACCGGTGTAGGCGCTTGTGGGTATTGTCCGGTAATCGCTATGCCAAATGGCAGGGATTCTGTAAATACCAAATGCGTTAGATCGCTTCCTGCGCCACGAATTACTTGCCGGTCACGGGTAAGGCGGATTGAGTCAGATAAATAATAGGTGCCTGGCGGTATTTCAATGATGCCGCCAGTTGCGATTGCGTCCAACGCAGCAACGAAGCTCGCCGTATCGTCAAACTGATCTTGCCCATTGGCGTTAAGCACTACCCTCTTAGCAGGTAACTGATTATCAATTGTATCTCTCACACCGGGGTCAATATGCCATGGAACAAACCGGGTCACCTCAGGCAACGGCGGCTCATCGATGGGTGGTTCTTCGGGATCGTCCGGTGGGGGAAAATCCGGAAGAGTGCCGGTAGATGAGAATAACCGTACGTTATTAATCCATAAAGTAAATTGGCCAGCGATCGTGCTTTTAAGTTTCAAGCGCCCAATACTCGCCTTACCGGATAATCCAAGGGATGCTAATGGTACTTGTACCTGAGTCCATTGATTGCTTTTAATATCCACAAACTCTCTTAGGCCACACGGTGAGCCATTTGCGGCAATGATATTAATTGGAGGATTGTCTATGCTACTGCGTAAATTAAATTCAATGAAATCAAAATCAGCTGCGCTGTCATACCCGTTGCTATCAAATGCAATCGGCGCCCAATGAGTAAGATCGGCTCGCATCGCGGTAACGTTGTCTACCGTTTCAGTCGAGCGCAAGCCGATAGGGGTTTCATTCGTCCACGGCAACGCTACAGTATCCTCGGGAAGAATATAGTTTTGTAATGTTGACGGTGTGGCACTACCTGGCATACACAGCGTGGTTTGAGCAAACGCCGGTATGCAATAAAAAGCGCTTAGCACGAATAGCAGTACAACCTGGTTCCATTCAAATTTTTTAATGCCACCAATTTTACTGTTGCTTCTGTTACCTATACTCATATTAAGGCTTTTCAAGTAGCACCCCTATCGTTTGAGATGAAGAGTAGGTTAAGAAAACAAACGCTAGAGTAATTCACAGTAAGAAAAAGACAATGGGTTTTTCATGCTTGTAATTGAAAACTGTCTGCACGATTACAAAACTGCACTGATCGAAGTTAAAAGTGATCGCAATCAATTCACCAATGCTTAATTTTTCTTTTGCGACAAACCGGACAGAAGCAAATTTCCAGTTGGAATGACACCTTATTGAACAACATTTAAACGCTTATACCAAAGTCGGCAAATGCAATCAGAAGTTGATCGTATCCAACTACCCGCTGAGCATTCATACCAACGTGCCGTGCAGCCTGAACGTTGATTTCGTTATCATCAAAGAAAAGCATGTTAGACGCTGGAACACCAAGTTCCGAAATAACATGTTCGTATGCTGCAAGATCGGGTTTAACCTTGCCCATTAAATGCGAAGCAAAATGGTGATCAAATGCC
>CALIMV010000002.1 GCA_938045275.1 uncultured Granulosicoccaceae bacterium | reverse complement strand
ATCTGCGTGCGGCTGGGTACATAGTTCATGCATTTGATATTAATGAGCAAGCAATCACTTTATGTGTTGCTAGGTATAAAAATGATTCAAACGTATCACTGTGTGTTGATAGTTTCGGCAGTTATCTGTATCCAAGCGCATCGCTAATTGTCGCGGATGCTAGCTTGTTCTTTTGCCCGGCAGATGAATTTGAATTATTCATCAATAAAATGCAACAATCTCTAGAACCTCATGGTGTGTTTTGCGGAGCATTCCTGGGAGCCAGAGACACGATGTCGAGCCCTGAATTTGATTCTGAAAAATACTGGGGTGAGGTGTTAGTTCTTTCGAGTGAGGAAATTAAATCTGCTTTAAGTAAATTTGAGATTCATCAGTTTATAGAGCATGAAAGTGATGGTTTTACATCAAATGGAGAAGCTCATCATTGGCATATATATTCAGTGGTGGCAAAACTGATCTAACAAGCGTGTTCGGAGCGTCAACGCAGGCGGCGTTGAATCGCATGATTATGAGTGATTTAGTAAAAAAAGCCCTAACTACGCACTCCAGTACCGAGTCATTATGAAGAAACATATTTTGAATGTTGAGGGTATCCCAGGCTCAGGAAAGTCTACAGCTGCGGTAAAATTAGACTGTTCGTTTCGCGCTGCTGGTATTAACTCGTATTGGGTCCGGGAAGAGGCACAGGAACATCCAATAGGAACCTCTAAGCTACCTCGCTCAAATGGTGTGGATAGCCTCGCTAATTCGTACCTAGGCGCGTGGAGGGCGTTTGCTGAAGAAAATACTCGGGTCGCCATTCTGGACGGTTATGCACTGCAAAGTTCGGTACGATTTCTCTTCGCGATGAATGCGCCAGAGAACACGCTCCGACAGTATTTCGATGCTTGGCAAAAAATCGGTGAACAAAGCGCTTCAATCGTTTTTCTAAATGTCGAGGATCCAGAAAGTCATTTTCGTCAATTCTTATTCCCTTTACGTGGTGAGAACTGGTGTCAGAAAATTGCGTCATATGTGTCAGCCACTCCCATTGGGAAGAAATACGGTCTCACGGGGGATGAAGGAACAATAAAATTCTGGTCCATGTATCAAACGGTGTGTCTTGAGCTATTAGCCGAATGTATGGTAACAACGCGAATCCAAAATTACACTGATCGCAGCTGGATTGAAACTCATTTGGAGTTCATGGAGCGTGAGTCCAAGTAGTTATGGAACCGAGATGCCGTGTGTTGGCACCTCAGTCGTCAATGCTCGTTTTAACTGTACGCCAGAGATAAGCCTGCATGAGCTGTGTTCTGGCATTTAGCCAAACGCGTTGTATAAAAACTAATTTGAATGGAAACTTTGGATAACTACGCTTGTCAGATTTATTGACTCCAATGTCAATCATTGATCAATTTTGATTTAATTCCCTCCATTGTAAGAACCAGCTGTGGACATAGTAGCGGCTACATAAGCCTCCACTACGGATGCACTATACTCATTTTCATTGTTATCGTATCCTTCTACCTTAAAAGCAACTTCATCCAATCTTCCCAGAGGCCACCCGAGCGTTGCCCATTTATTAAAATGTTCTGCCATAGTGATTCTCCCGGAACTGCGTCTGTTATCACCAGTATCGCCACTGTTTACTCTAATTGCCTTTATCTGTGTAAAATGCTTTAAGCCTTCATTTACGTAAAAGTTTTTATCTCTATCAATCCCTCCAATATATATTTTGTAGGTACCATTGTCTGTGGTTAAAGTTCCTGTTTCTACTAGTTCATCTCTTGGTTCATAGTCGTAATTTTCAACGACATAATATTCGACCGCTTTGTCATACTTACCTGTTGAATTTTCATTACGCCACCAACCGTAGGCGCCATAAAAGACGTTTCCTTCGGTGATAGAAGCGCTAACTTGGAAATCAATACTTTGATTATTCTTACCGGGTCTTACTGATTTTCTGGCTAAAGAGTTGCCTATATTAGACCACTTTGTATAAAAATCTCCGTTATGCTTTACATAGATGCAGGCATCACCCCAGTCCTGCCATATCTCATACGTATAGTCGACAGAAGCATGCGTGGCATCGTACGTATCGTGGTTAGAGCATCTGTCCCAAGCGTCATTTTGTGCATAAAGAGGGGAGCTAGTGAACAATGTTAACGGCAATATTGTTAGCAATAAACTCTTACAATTTACGAGTGTGAATTTGATTTTACTAATGTCACTTATCTGATCAGTGTTCTTCATGATGTTGCAACTCCTCAGTAAAATAAGTAAATAGAAAACAAGTTAGTGGATAACACATGTGAGTTAACAATACTTTCGATACACGTGTGTATTAACCGTACATTCAATTTAAAAGTAATGAAGGTAGTATTACCAGAATAAGAAATTTATATTTTACGAGGTGTACATATATGTTTATCGAGGTCACTTAGCTGTTTGGTTTTCTTCATTGCATTGCAACTCCCCATATAAATTGGTTATTAAATAACGAGTGTGAATTAACAATGCATACATTCTGAAAGAAAGTTACTTGTTTTTAGGATTCCTAGTTCTGACTGTAATCCTGAATTATTGATTACATATATCATTGCTCTGAAAATGGCGTGTGGCTAACTGATTCAGTTCCGTGGAAGTACATTGGTCGCTAAAACATATTAAAAGCAATTGCTATCGACACCGTGTACCATGCAGCAGAATGGGGCGTCATGTTGCCTTGATGTGCAGTATGCCGCAATTGCTGTGTTATTAATTCGTCAGGTACATTTAAATGCGTTTCTAGCATTTCAGAATTCTTTTTCTAAATTAGCTAAATAATCAATTGTGGTCATGCACGCCGTCCACTAGAATATTAGAATGAAACTACGCAAAGCCAATACAAGCGACGTTTTAGATTGTGTCGATCTCGTGGAGGTTCGACGTCTGCGTTACGAAGAATTCGAACCACAATTTTGGAGGCGGGCAGCTGATTCAAGGATTATCACGGTTGAATGGTTTTCAAATCTATTTAGCGATGTCGATGTGCTCAGCCTGGTCGCTACGGAAAAATCTTCCATCGTTGGATTTTTGATTGCTCGCAATGCTCCGGTGCCACCAGTCTACAATCCGGGTGGGCCCACAGCACTTATTGACGATTTTTGTGTAGCTGAGGGTCGTTGGATGGACGTTGGCAAGAATCTTCTGATACGAGCAAAAGAAGAATTACGTACATGTGGATGGGCTCAGATCGTTGTCGTTGGTGCGCACAAAGATATTGAGAAAACATCGTTCTTAGAATCTACAGAACTTTCTCTAGCGTCGACATGGTGGACTTCTTCAACCTAAACCAGCAGAAGGTGTTTGGAACAACCTAAGAAAGCAGCAAGTGATGCCGTAGAGTTTTTTGAGCAGGCATATAAATATTTTACTGAATCCACCGCTGAAGAAAACTTTAATACAACTAAGGTGTTTGAAAACGCATGAAAATGCCTTTCATTTGACAATGCACCCAGCATCGATTTTGCTGACTTGCTGGCGCTCTAAATTATGGCAAAATTCGTATCAAAGTACACTGTGGCTGAACGCTGCGTGGAAACTCTACATCCTAAGACTTTGTTAATTGCCGCAGTCGTCAGCTACCTACCACACAGAGCAAACCAAGCTTGGAGATTGTTCGATGATCGAAAGACAAAGGGGAGATTCTCCAAATGGTAGAAGCCAATCCGCCGCGTACAAGGATCTTGTATGGACCGTCGCTACGGCAATTGATGAGCAACTTGATTTGGTTGGACAAACTACGCAGGCATTACATGCTTTAGATAATAATTTAGAGTTATTGGGGTCTGATAAAAAGAGCATTATTTCTGCACACGTTTTTATAGCTGATATAAGTGATAAACCTGCAATGGACAAAGTATGGAATGAGTGGGTAGGGTCCAATCCAGAGCATTGGCCGCAACGAGCTTGTTTGGGTGTTAATCTTGGTGGAAATTGGTTGATTGAAATTACTGTGACAGCAGTTAAACGGAACTGTAGCTAATAAAATATACAACAAAACACCGCCCGTTGCTTGCGGAGTTTTAATACACACGCCTGTTCGTAGCGTTATGCTTTCAGTGTCAGTTTACGCTTAGATAGGCAATGCAGATTTCAAAATCAAATTATCATGAGAAAGCTGATGATCAGAATCAATACTGAACCTACATCAGAGGAATTAAAAAAGCTAGATGAGCGTCTTGAAAATTATAATGTTCAGAAAACGGGCATTGATGACGCTAAGCCAATAGGCTTTACGGTTTACGATGCAGACACGTTAATCGGTGGTCTAAACGGAGTAACAAGTTTTGGCTGGCTTTATATAGCAACGCTTTGGCTCGATGAATCCCATCGCCATCGAGGTGTTGGAACACAGCTGTTGCAAGAAGCTGAGAAAGAAGCGTTGAGGCGCGGTTGTCAGCGCGCCTGTTTAAGTTCGTTCACCTTTCAAGCAAAGCCGTTTTACGAAAAGCATGGCTATACAGTGTTCGGTCAGCTCGATGACTATCCTGCTGGAGAAAAAATGTACTTCATGCAAAAGGTACTGAAAAGTAGTTGAAGACAAGAAGCTATTGAATTATAGGAATTACGCAATTAAAATGAATCAGCCAGTGCCAGAACTACCAGTCTCTGATGTCGAGAAAGCACAAGATTACTATAGCCGTTACCTCGGGTGTAAAATTGAATGGCTTTATCCTGGAAAAGAAATTGGTGCGGTTTCTAGTGGTAAAACTTCAATATTTTTTCGCAAAAGAGAAGGTTCGTTTGAACCCGCGGTCAATTGGGTTTATTGCGAAGATGTAGATGCGTCTTATAAAAAGTTCAAAGCCTGTGGAGCCATCATCGTTGAGGAAATTGAAGATAAACCTTGGGGTATAAGGCAATTTACTATACAAGACATTGATGGCAACATATTCTATTTTCATCATGGCTAACAATAATACTTGCCTCAACAAGTGGTTCCATCGGAGAAACTACTCGCTCACGCGCACATTACCCACAGTGAAAGGCGTTATAAGTCAACTCACGATGTCTATTTGCAAACCAACCAGATGCTGAGGCTCTGCACACCAAAGCGCTATCAGCTGGCACCAAATCGATGACGAGACCAAATATTAGACCCCACGGGGATGAAATGGCCAGATTGAAAGATCCGTGTGGGAATATGGGGTAATTTATGTCACACACACCCACGGTTCGTGAACTTCGTGTACGCCCTGTATGCGTACCAATGCATCAACCTCACCAAACTGCAAGCGGAGTCGTATCCGAGTCACCATTAGTGTTGACTGACATCGTGACAGATGAGGGCGCTGTGGGGCATAGCATGGTATTCACTTACACACGGGCTGCCCTTAAACCCACAGCTGACCTACTAAAAGCTATGGAACCGATCATCCAAAATCGTCCAGTCGCACCCCGAGAACTAGAGCAGGAACTTGCTAAGCGATTCCGATTATTAGGTACTCAGGGCTTAGTCGGAATAGCGTTAGCTGCGATTGATATGGCATTGTGGGATGTGTTGGCACGGTCATGCGAAAAATCTCTAATAGAACTGCTTGGTGGAGCTAACAAGCCAATACCAGCCTATGGAGCTATAGGCTTCGATGGCGTCGACGGTTCTGCACGAGCCGCAGAGGAGTGGGCAAAGCTCGGTTTTCCTGGCGTAAAAGCAAAAATTGGTTATTCAACTGTTCAAGATGATATTGAGGTGATCCGTGCGATTCGTAGTGCAGCAGGAGAAAATGTTTCGATCATGGTGGACTACAATCAGAGTCTAACGCCAACTGAAGCGGTTGAACGTTTGCGTTTACTCGATGAAGAGGGGCTCACCTGGATAGAAGAACCTACACTTGCGCACGACTATAGGGGACATGCTCGAATTTCGCGCGTAATTAATACTGCTATTCAGTGTGGAGAAAACTGGTGGGGTACCCTTGATATGCAGCATGCTATCGACGCAGAGGCCTCTGACTACATGATGCCGGATGTAATGAAGATTGGTGGCGTATCGGGTTGGTTGCGTGCAGCTGATCTTGCACAAACACATAATATCCCTCTGTCTAACCACTTATGGCCGGAAATTAGCGCACAACTATTGTGCCTTACTCCAACAGCACATTGGCTAGAATATGCTGATTGGTGGAATCCCATTATTTCCCAGCCACTAGTGTTAAAAAATGGCTGTACTGTTACTGAAGGAATGATAGGAACTGGAGTAGATTGGAATGAAAAAGCAGTACGTAAGTATGCTGCTTAATATCCTGATTAACGTACTCGGAATGCGCCAAATAAAAAGTTGCAGCCGACAAATTATGTGCGGCTTTTCTTACAGCCTCGTTGTCGCTCCACTTTACTAAAAGACAAACCGCGCATACTTTGCGACTGAAACTGGCGGCATGCGAAAAAAGTACAAGAGTGGTGAAACGATATGACTTCAAAAATCTACAAAAATACCAGTAGCATCCATTCGCCTTTTAGTAACTACACACATTGTGTTGAAGTTACTAGCCCAACTAAGATACTGTTTTGTTCCGGTCAGGTTCCGGCCACTAAAGACGGCAGGCTACTTGATTCGAGTAGCTTTGAGAAGCAGGGCGAGCTAGTTGTTGAGAACCTTGCTAAAGTTCTGTCGAACTCAGGGGCAAAACTATCAGACGTCGTGAAGCTTGTAACTTACCTGCGCAGAGCACAGGATGTTCCATTAGTTAGAGAACTATTGGCCCGCCATTTTCCTGAAAACCCTCCAGCAAATTCTGTTTGTGTAGTGCAGTGTCTCACTCATGAAGATATTTTAATTGAGATAGAGGCAACTGCAGTACTATAAGAGTTTCAAAAAATTGCATATGCCTTGTCATTTTCATCATTTAAGATGGATGGACAAATTCAGTTCGTGATGGTTTAATTATCGGACGCGATGCCACTTAATCGGTGCAAGAAGTGTTATATGAAGAGAAGGTCGAGTCTCAAATACTTAGCAACCGGTGGCATTGTGGCTGTAGTAGGCGGAGGCCATCGCTGGCTATCAAAAGAACGAGATCATGCAGATCTTTCTATTGATTTAGTGATAAAACGTCTCGATTCATTAGCGCTCGATAGTATAGAAACCACGGGTGTGTGGGAAGTGGCTAGAACGTTTAATCATCTTGCGCAAAGTGTTGAGTATTCAATGACCGGCTATCCTGTTTTGAAATCGAAGTTCTTCCGAGATTATGTGGGTACATTGGCATTCACAGTGTTTCAGGCCAAAGGGCGTATGACGCATGGACTTGCTGAGGAAATACCTGGCGAAATTGTCGATCAAGACAATACCAATCCCACGCGAGCTCGTGTTCGTCTTATAAAGGCATTGGAAAATTTTAATGAACTTAACGAATATGAGGAATCACTTCAACCTCATTTTGCTTATGGTGAATTAAACAAAAAACAATATGCGCTAGCCCATGCGATGCATGTAAACAATCATTTGGAAGAGTTTCGGGTCAGTTGAAATTCATCATTGACTGTTAAGAATATTTCAGATATCACACAGAATACACATGATGCACAACAACAAATCATGTCTTGATGTTAGTTTTTGCAACCAAAAACTGTGTATGAATACATTCGAATATCCAGTTTTAGGCAGTGTGAACCAGCAATGACAGAATGCATCAAACTGACTGTTTTTGTACTTGTGCTCGCACTATGTGGCTGCGTAAATTTCGCGGCTCCGCCACCGCTGGTTACCGGTGGCGGGCCGCAGCCACTACCTAAAAATCATTCAGAAGTTGCTTTGGCTTTAGGTACTGGGTTAGCTCTATTTGACGATGCTCATTCTGGCGGTAGTGGCTGGTTAGGTCGTTGGCGCTATGCTGTTTCCGATCGGTTAGATTTTGGTATGGATATGGCCGGTGCAGCTCACGGAGATACAGGCACATTTAACTTCAAAGGAGCAACAAGGTACAGTATTAATCCAAGATTGCGATGGGAAGGCTCGATTGGTGCTGCCGATAGCTCCGACGGCAAGAGTTTGAGTTTAGAGTCAGCTATGACAGTCGGCCCAGGGGGAAAAAATAGTCAATGGAATCGATACGCTTCCCTTCGTTTTGCAATGGCAAAAGGCTACCCAGAAGATGCATTAGGTGAGGATAGTGAGGGTGAGGTCAATACTCCTCCTGATACACTATTCGGTTTGGTTAATTTAGGATTAACAGCGAAAATATCTAAGAATCAAAGATTTTTTTTCGAACTGGGGGTCGGTGCTGTAAACCCAAAAGATGAAGATGTTGGTGTATTACTCTTCTGGGGTGTCGGTTTGTTAAACGTAATTAGCCAATAAACAGCGCACATGCCGTGAGCATTAGGTTCGCAATAGTACAAGTTCTTTAAATACTGGAACTGCATTGAGTCATCTAAAACAATTTGTTCCCAGAAGAATATTAGCTTTACCAACTGTTGAGACGGATGGGTGGCAATTAAAACGCTACGCAATTTTAGCCGACCAACACTCCTTCGAGCCGCAAATTGTATCATCGGCATTGACGGCAGCAATTGATCGCTTACCAATAGCTGGAGATATTAACGATCCCTCTGGAAATCATGGTGTGGGTTTTCAGTTAATTCATTTTGCTGAAGTTGCAGTAGTGTCACCTGTTTTCTATTGGATCTGGGGCAGTGTATTAGCCAATACACACCAGATGAGAGCGCAATGGGAACACTCAAATCAATTTGAAACAGGAGTCAAAGAAGTTGTAGGTTGTGTCTGGGAAATGCAGATACTTTGTTATGAGATTCAAGCATGGAAAGACACTATGCTTGGAGGGGTGGGAACACCTCCAGAAAACCTCACTAATTACCTGGGGTACATATTACCTTCCGCTGAGTTAGTTCATAGCTAGCGGAGAGAGACAATCTAACAATCGGTCCAAGCATATAGCGCATGCAGCGTCTGTTTGTGTGTACCACGTTGTACTCGTAGTAACGCACATAACCTGCCACCGCAGATACTGCTGCTGATTGAGGCGCTATGCTAGAAAATCTGCTAAACAGCACGGCGTACATACAGTTCTTCGTAGTTTATTCTATTCTTCTGGGACTCCCCAATTTTAAATAGATAATTTCGCAGACTAGCGATGCAATGGCACCGTAAATGCTGATCGCTATAAATGATGCCGGACCGACTTCTGAGAGTTCGTCCATTTCATTCGTGTGATAAGCGAAAAGGATTAAGAGGCTAATTGTTACTAGAAATCCAATCGAAGCAGGAACTACTAGTCTGATTATTGTTTTTCTGAAATAGTTGCTTAGAATTTTTGAAAAGAGATTCGTAATAAGCCCTGTAAAAAGCGCAGGCAGCGCGCCAATCACGTATGCAAGAAATATAAAGACGAATAGTCCAACTAGCAATCCACTTGAATCTGAGAACCTGAAAGAACCAACTAAGATAGAATGAACAATCGAATGAATAATCATGCAAATAAATCCAATGAATGGTCCTGAATACAGGTATATCCATGCACGTGCTCCGAGGCTGATCTTCATTTTTGTTCCTTGCCAAAGATTGTTGGCTACAACATTATAATTAGCAACCGAAATGTTCATTGAAAAATTCGCACATAATAATTTAATCCAGGCGGATTTATCCAGGCGGATTTATCCAGGCGGACAAAATACGCGCTGTTTGGCTTGTAACGCTAATCTGCGCTACTTTACCGCACGATAGGCAGAATGTATATTGCCTCTGATTAAGGTGTTAAGTGTAATGTTTATTAATTTAGAAGTTTGTTTATTTCAGGCTAACCGCAGCGCTAAATGCAAATGTACATCCGTTTCATAATTCCAGCAAAAGACGAAGATTCCGGTAAAAGAATGGGGCTATTTCAAGCGTTCGGAGAACTTCGTGATGCAGGTATTTTATACCATTATGAAGAGGATCAACTAATAAAAATCAGAGATTGGTTTAACGAGAATTTAGAAAAGCCAAGTTCATTTTCGAGATCACGTAAGCCTCATGCACAAGCCGTAGCGATAAGTTGGTTTAAGGACACAGCCAAAATTCATTTAGCGAAAATGTACGAATTTGCTGCAATACTTAAATCACATGGATATGCCGTTGAAGTTATTCGAACAGAGCGAATTGGCTACATAGTTTATGAAGATGAATATCAGGCTACAGCGGAACCTTATTCAGATACACCAACGTAGTGCCGCACTTAACAAGGCGCATCAAACGCACAACTCGTATCAGACAGTAACCAGCGATGCGCCCAGAGCTGCCTACCGCTGCAATTGCTATTGTGCTTATTGTTAGCACCCACTGAGTGCTGACAATACAATGTTTCTGACTGCGCACACGGCGGAAAGTTGTAGCGTTATGCGTCAATATATTTTTGGAGCAAACACAGATGAAAGGATATTTAGTATTAGACCTGTCTATTAAAGTACTTGAAGGTTTTTTAGAGTATGCTGAAAGAATACTAGCGTTTATTGAAAAACATGGCGGCAGATATATTGTCCAAGGCGTGGTTCCGGAAAATATAGAGGGTAATTGGATCCCAGAAAGACTCATAATATTGGAATTTCCGTCAACTGAGAAAGCCAAGGAATTTTTAGGTGACCCAGAAGCACAAGATCTATTTTCATTACGTCACAACACAACAGATAGTCAATTAATACTGGCAGAGGGTTGCGTTTAGTGATTGTGCAGCAAGTGCATTCAGAGCGACAGCGCATGCGATGTGGATTCGCCTGACACATGCGTTAAGTAAAAATATCTTGTACATCTACTGTTCGGGAATAACCTATCAGCGGAGTGTATTCTGAGCAGAATCCATCGTGGGAATTACTGAAATGGAAAGTAGAGAAATTTCTCTGGGTAATATACAACGTGCACGAGAAAATCTGTTGGAAATAGTAGTGGAGTTCTTTTCCCAGCAGAATGGGGTGGTAGGCGTTCTCTTGGCCGGATCAATTCCCAACGGATCCGACGACGCCTATTCAGATATTGATCTTCGCGTATTCACCACTCCAGAATCTCACACTGAGTTTGTAGAAAGGCGTTTTGAAACTCCGAATAAATGGGGCGAACTCCTTTTCAACGAATGGACTGATGGAACGGAAGTTTGTGTTTCCCATTTTCGACCATTCATAAAAATCGATGTGTTTTATTGGAATATCGATGAAGTGAAACCTTCGGCTTGGTTTAATCTACCTTCTTCCATAGTTTTTGATCGTGATGACACATTGAAGATATTTATGGCTCGAAGTGCCAATATGGAATTCGGGAGACCATCAAATCAGGAAGTTAGTCGTATTACAAGCAAAGCGCTTGCTTGCGCCCATGAGTCACTCCGCAGATCACGACGTGGAGAATTGTATTACGCCCAATCACTTTTGGAGCTAGTTCGCGCGTACGTCATCCAGATAGAAGATTGGATTAATAATTTTGAACCGAAAGCTACAACTGACCTAAAATTAGAGAAGCGTATCAGCAGTCGTTTGGCTGCAGCACTTACAGACGCATATCCGCCGCTGCATGCACAAAAAATTGAGGAATCACTGATTGCTGTTTGTGCCTTATTGTCAAAACAAATAGTAGATTTGCACAATTCATTCGCTCTAGATAGAGCATTAAACAACGATCTAGCAGCGGTGAGGCTGATACTCAATCAGCAGATAGCCAAGTAAGACCCTACTGTGCATAACACATCGTTGTTATGATTAACGTATGCAAATTATCCCAGTATCTAAGTCTCGGTCACACTTAGATTTACAGCCTAGAGACATGTATTTATCGATTCTTAAAAACAATTTAAACATGGTTTTGTTCTTATGATCTGCTTTTTTTTTGCGCCTTTTTGGATTCAATTTATGGAATATTGGAATCACCGCGAGCATTGTTCCAATAGGTAACATTGTCACCTATTTCTGTTTCACAATTACTTCCTTTCAAAAATATTCCCCAACTCGCGCTGTCAGTGATTTCCGTGTTATTTATTTGTACCCGAAATCGGTTGTTATTGGTGCAGTCGATTTCTATCGCACCGGTTTCTGGTTCGTCCACGCCACCATACTTTATGTTTACGTGGTCGAATAATTTATCGCCTGGTCCGTGTAATCGAAATCCATTCCAGGTACCTTGAGCGTCGGTGTATCTTCCTCTTAGCGTGATGGGGCGTTCAGCATCACCGACGACAGTTACCGGTCCTTCAACATCAGCCAACGCACTTCCTTCTATTTCTAAATCGACGCCCGGCATAATGGTAAGCGATCCATCTTGGATGGTTATTCCTCCCCATCTAATTGTTATACCCAAATTTGGAATAACAATATCGGTTCCAATATAGAGCCTTCCGTTCACAGATAGTCGATTGATAGTGTTCTCAATGAATTGCGAGTTGCCTGCCAGTGCATGCACCGCGCTAGCGACTACCGTCCCCACACTTGCATTGTCATAAATCAGATTGCCTTCAAAGGAGTCTATGCGTGTATTCGCAACAGTTAAGGCCAGAGCACTGCCTTCACTGTATCGTACAACAGAGTCTTCCATACTAAATCGTGGCCCACTAAAAAGGCCGGAAACCACCGAAGTAATTGCTGCAGGGGTTCTGCCATTTTCGTCTGCGGCACCAACGTATTGAATGACAGTGCCACGTATTAAATTTTCGGTACTTCTGGTGCCGGCAAAATGCACACCACCCCATGACCCACGCACGTCACTCTCCCCGGTCAGTACCACTGGATTGTTCAGTGTTCCGAGGATGGTTAGTGCGCCTTCAACATACAACTTTGCAGTCTCGCTGAATTTTAAAATTACGCCTTCATTGAGTTTCAGTGTCGCTCCTTCGGGCACGGTTAAGGTCTGTGGAACGGAGTAACAACCCTCGGAAATTGTCGTGAGCCCAAACGCAATAGCTTCAGTGCTCAGTACTTCGCTGCAGTCCAGTACATTAAGATCTGGCACTTTCCATCTATCGTCTGGCAGCCCTGTAGATCCATCGGCGCCATCGCTATTAAAACTTGCGCTTCTGGCGTCGATACAAATTTCTTCAGAACGACTCGATGCCACGCCGGCCGCATTTACAGATTCAACCTGGTAGCAGTAAGTTTCATTTATGGCAACAGCCGTGTCAGTTGCCCGTGGCACGCTGACTCGCTGTATCAGTGTGAAAAGCGTTAGCGTGTTGTCTTTTACACCTCGATAAACATTGTAACTCGCTATATTTGGAGCTGCTGGAGGATTCCAAGATAACCGAATTGTTGAGCTTGTTGCTGAAAGCTTTTGGAGCATGGTCGGCGGTGTCAGCTGAATGCTTGAGTCTCCGGATTGCACAGTGGTAGTCCCTGAGACTGGTGCTGATGGTGCTGATGAGTTGCCGGCGCTGTCAAAGGCCACAATGGTGTAAGAATAGGTCTGATTGTTATCCAGGTTAGCATCGATGAATTGAGGGTAGGGTGTAGTGCCAATCAGAACTTGGTCTCTATAAACCTCATAACCGACCACACTGGTATCATCAGTAGAGGGTTCCCAAATCAAAACAATGTCATCCATCTCATCACTTAGTGCTCTAAGCGAACCTGGCTCGCTTGGGACGCTCCCGTTATCGATGGAATTGCTTGCTAGCTCAGTTGGCGATGCTGTTTCCGCTTGTATACCGTTGTCTGGATTGGTTAATTGAAACGTAAATAATTCATTTTCTATAACAACAGTATTGCGCCTTAGAAACTTATCTATTCCCGAATCATTCGCGTCGTATTTAGTACTAATGATGTCTGAGCCGGTTACGTTGTAGGATGCCAACACTAAATCAATTAGCTGAACGATGCTTGATACCGATGCATCATACTCAGATTGTGTTGGTACTGGTACAAGGCGATCAGATAAGTCAAAGTTCTGATCGATACGAAGCGAATTTTGTGCAAACCAGCGGCGCAAACTCACATCGCTAAACGCGTTAATATTGCGAGTACCGTCAGCATAGGCGATGCCGAAAATTTCTCGATCAGCACTGACTCGGACACGAAGCATCCAGGGTCCGACACCCGGTAAGGAAGTTGTGCTGAATTGTTGTTCGGCATTAATCGGAATTTGACGACTTTTACCGTCAGATGAAACGGCATCAACAAAAGAGCCTGGTGCCAAAAGCGAATGACTGACAGTGCCCTCGAGCAAGATACCTGTTCCAATTGTGCCGTTTTCGTCTTCGGGGTCGGTATTGGCACAGGAGGTAATAGCAAGTGCTATGATAAGCGCCAGGAAAAAAATAATTCCGGCCGGCAAAGTGCGCAATACCAAACGCGGTGTTTTCCGTGGTTGTTGTTCCACGATTTTACTTTTTCTTAGCCGCATCGTTATTACTCGTCTGTCGTTATGTCGTCTTCGACGTAATACACACCAAATCCAACGCGTTTTATATTGCCGTTGTTTTTTCCGGACTTCTTTTTGGCTTCTGCAAGCCGTGCGTTTAACTTGTCAATTAGCAGCTTTGAATTCTCTTCGATCATGCATTTAAGTTCATCAACGAGCTCTTCATCAATATGTGAATACACCACTTGACGTTGCAGTCGTTTGTTGTCTTTGTCTGCCTCAATATTGTGCAGCACCGCATTAAATAAGTCGGCTACGCTTTTGCCGATAATGCGTATTTGTTCTGCGTCACTTTTAAAAGGGACGTAGGCATTATTGATTAACGAAACGGTATGTTCATCAGGCTGCTCGGTAACCAATGCGTGATTTAACTCATCCAGAATTGCACCGTAGCTCACATCACCGCTATAGCGTTTTACCAATGCGACGAAACTGCCAAATTCCTTGCCCTTTTTTGTATTTTTAATAGGCAACACAAGCGGTGTCTTTTTTTTATCCAAAAACTCTGCATCATTGAGCCAACCATGAACAACTCGTTGGGCCCGGTTCAGCGCTGGTTCAGCTAATTCATCCTCGCTGGACAATTTCTCTTTCACGTGCTTAACGTGTCTTCGACTCATGCCAGTTAACACCGCAATTCGAGCGTTGCTCATTTCAGAGTCCGGTAAACGGAAATGCTTCTCAGCGGTGTGTACATACGACATTCGCGCTAGCTCCATGAGCTCTGCGTAGGTAACCTCGTGACGAATACACAGCCTTGCCAAAGGTTCCAGAATTCTGGACAGGGCTTCTGACACATTAGGTTGATCGTCTGAATCCAACTGCAATAACTCCAAGAGCGAAAAGAGGCCGAGATCAATCATTCGTGGCCTGTACCTTAGTATGCCGGAAAAACGAGAGAGGGACCATGACCCCCTTGATAAGCATTAATATTAATTTTCAGTCATTTACGGCTTTATACTTCCGGAAAAACAGTAAAGGGATCTAGATCCCGTTGACAGTGAAGCTGTAGCGCAGTAGTGTTGCGCCTGAATATTTTAAAGGGATGATAGTCCCTTTATTTCGGTTTGGTGATCAGAACGAATTTATCCTGATCTGTTGTTCCAACCGCTACTCAGTTCAGTGTCTTATTTGAACAACCTGACGCTGTGTTTAGTTTCAACTCGAAGGGTAATTAAGGGGAGTGACAATGCACGTGAGCACAGTACTAAAATATTTTTTCGGTTTTTGGGTTCCACTCTTACTACTTTCTAACACCGCAAACGCAACGGTCTATTCGGATGCCGAGAACGGGAACGATGGTTGGTTTGTGTATGACAATACGCCCGCCGGCGCTTCGGTTAACAATGTTTATGATGCTCAGTTGCAGAGCCAGGTTATACAGACACTGGGTGATGGTGGACGCTTAAATGGTTATCGATTAGGCGGTACAAACGCTGGCGATGGTTGGAACAATGCCACAGAATCTCTGATGTCGTGGCAGATGGCAACGAGTGAGTCGTTCGCGATTATAGTGCATATAGATACCACGAGTGGTGCTCGACGCCTTATTTACACAGGGAGCAACGTCGATGCTTTAAAGAATCCGGCTAACAACACAATTAATTATGGATTGGGTAGATCAATTGTGGACGGAGCCTGGCGTGAGCAGCAACGCGACTTGCGCCAGGATGTGGCAACGGGTGAGCCCGGCAACCAATTGCAGGCCGTTAACGGTGTATCAATACTCGGCAGTTTACGACTCGACAATCTAGAGCTGATCGATGATTTTGTTGGGCCACCGCCGACTTCTGATTCTACGGTGTATTCCGATGCCGAGGATGGTATCGGTGAATGGTATGTTTCCGATAACACACCAACTGGCGCGACCATCACTTCAGTCTTCGATGCCGACCATGATAGCCGTGTCATTCAAACGGCAGGCGCTGAAAGACTAAATCACTATACATTAGGTGGAACCAACACCAGTTCAGGTTGGGACAATCGCACACAACATACGTTGAGTTGGGATATGTCTACGAACGAAGCCTTTGCGTTAGTTGTCCACCTCAACACCGACTATGGTGTACGTCGATTAATCTACACACAAAGTAATGCAGATAGTTTAAAGAGTGCTACCAATAACTCCATCAGCTATGGGTTGGGTAGCGTACTAGTTGGAGGTGGATGGCGCTCTATAACGCGCGACCTGGCGGCAGATGTAGCACTAGGTGAGCCCGGCAATAATTTACGTGCGGTCAATGGCGTTACGGTGCTTGGCTCGTATCGACTCGATAACATCAGATTGAGCAACGGTACTGATGTAAACCTTCCACCTACCGCTTCAATAGAAACCAACACAATTTCAGGCACATCACCACTGAGCGTCTCGTTCAATGCAATTGGCTCAACCGCGGTTGCACCTGCAACAATTGTTTCGTATGCGTGGGATTTCGGCAACGGTGATTCCTCTGTGTTGCCTAGTGCTTTCACCACCTATGCCAGCGCTGGAAACTATAGTGTTTCATTGAGTGTGACTGATAGCAATGGTTTATCCGCCACAGCCGTTACCACTATTGAGGTACAAGACACTGAAAGTCGCGCGCCAACGGCTGCGATTGAAGCTAGCTCGGTAGGTGGATTGGCGCCCTTGAGTATAACGGTCAGCGCAGCCGCTTCAGCTGCTGTCGCGCCTGCCACTATTGCCTCTTATGCATGGGATTTTGGCAACGGTACCACGGCCATGTCTTCGGGTGCATCCACCACTTTTTCATCGGCAGGTAGCTACAGCGTTTCGCTAACGGTAACCGACAGCAATGGATTGTCAGATACCGCCATGGTGTCCATTGCCGTGGACGAAGATGCAGAGCCACCAACCGGCGACAGCGAAGCTGCAGCACGCTTGCTCGCACAAGCCACTTTTGGTGCAACACTTGCCGATATTGCGGCTGTAGAGCGGCTGGGTATTGAGGGTTGGGTGGATGATCAGTTTACTCGTCAAAGTGCGGCTCACCTTGACTATGTTCTAAGCTACCCAGGCTCAGGAAGCTTAAGCGGTCCACGGCAATACATCTGGTTGATTGATGCTATTGATGGCGCTGATCAACTCCGGCAGCGGGTTGCCTTTGCATACAGCCAAATATTCGTGGTATCTGACGTGTCGCAGAATCTGACTCGTATTCAACGCTCTATAACGAACTACTACGACCTACTGCGTCGCAATGCGTTTGGCAATTTCCGAGACTTGCTTGAAGAAGTCACGCTGAGTCCGGTAATGGGTTTGTATTTGAGCATGCTTCAAAACGCCCAGGCTGATTTCACGACTAACACACGCGCCGACGAAAACTTTGCGCGAGAAGTCATGCAATTGTTTTCCATCGGTCTGCACGAACTGAATCTTGATGGCAGTATCAGGCGGGATGCTGGCGGCGCTCCTATACCTGCGTACACCCAACAAGATGTTGAAGAATACGCGCGCGTTTTCACAGGTTGGAACTATGCGGATGCAGATCGTTGGGACCGTTCACCCGATAGCGGCATGGATACCATTCGGCCAATGAGGCCGTTTCCAGGTTTCCATGACCTTGGATCAAAAAATCTTCTCAGAGGCGCTGTGTCGCCAGCGGGCATAAGCCCAGAGCAAGATTTGGATAACGCACTGGATAGTTTGTTTAATCACCCAAACGTGGGCCCATACATTGGCACGCAGTTAATAAAACGCTTGGTGACCAGTAATCCGACTCCCGCTTATATAGCGCGTGTTGCGACCGCGTTTAACAACAATGGTTCTGGTGTTCGCGGTGATATGCAGGCGGTTATTCGAGCCATATTGCTAGACCCTGAAGCGCGCTCTGGATACGCGAATGTGCCCAACTACGGGAAGCTTCGCGAGCCATTGATTCGTTGGACTCATCTATGGCGTGCTTTTAATGTTCAAAGGGGAACAAGCACTACTTTCAATCGGTATAACACGGGTTCGCCGTACATATACGACTCTGCAGCGTTTCTTGGCCAACAAGTGCTGGGTGCAAACTCCGTATTCAATTTCTACCACCCTGACTACGCGCCTTTAGGGCCGATTCGCGATGCTGGCTTAACAGCTCCCGAAGCGGAAATATATTCCGACGCCAATATCCTCACCACCACGACAAAACTATCGCTGCTTGCGCATGCCTTTTATCAGGGTGGTAGCGACAATACGCGCAGGAATTCCTATATCGATATAACGGCGGAAACTGCATTGGCAGCAAATCCTGAGGCGCTTATTGATCGACTGGATTTATTGTTGATGTCAGGGCAAATGAGCGCCGGTATGCGAACAATACTGCTTAATCATATGAATAGTTTGCCAGACGACGAAGCGGGTCGATCACTGCGTGTTCGCGACGGCATAACGCTGGTCATGGCGTCCCCTCAGTACTTGGTACAGAAATAGGAGAAAAGACATGAATAGGAAATTAAATAATCGCAGAAATTTTCTAAAGCGCAGTGCGCACATGGCTTTGCTGGGTGCTACTGGGTCGGCAGTTGGTGGAAAAATGTCGCTGATAGGATCCGCGCTTGCGGCGCAAGGAGACTATACCAATCTGCCGGACTATAAAGCATTGGTGTGTGTTTTTCACTACGGTGGTGCCGACTCTTTTAATATGTTTGTGCCGGGTGAGCCGAGCTTGTTCGATCAATACACAGGCTCTCGTGGTGATCTGGCATTAAGTCGAAATCAATTATTACCTGATGCAACAGGTTCAGTGCTTTTTAATAACAATTTGGGTGCATTGCGCGATTATTACGATGCTGGAAATCTGGCCATTGTGCGCAATGTCGGAAACTTGATTGAGCCTGTCAGTCCAGCGCAATTTATAAACAACCCCGAACTGATTCCGGCTGACTTGTTCGCGCACAACTCACAGCAGGAGCAAGTGCAGAAGAGCTGGTCCAGCCGACCCGTTGGATTGGTAGGAGCAGGTTGGGGTGGTCGCATGGCTGATTTGCTTATGGAAGCTAACAGCGGTAACGCACTACCGCCCACATTTTCAATGGCCAATAGCAATTTCTTTCTACCGGGAAGCCGTTCAACACCCATCTCTATCAATGCACTTAACGGACCCAGATTATTGCCAAGGCTTGACCGCAACAGCAGATCATCAAACACTGATCGTGATTCAACGATGAGCCAATTGTTGGATTTACCGACTAACAATTTGCTTGAGGATTTTGCTGGTGAGTCGTTTCGCAATGCGCGTGATAGTTCACGCATATTGTCTAGCACGATTAGTGGCAGCCCTGATTTTGGACCATTCGATACAACCAATAGACTTGAGACTCAACTGCGAATGGTGGCGCGAATGATTGCTGGTCGTGAACAGCTCGGGATGCGACGTCAGATATTTTTTGTTGGTGCAGGTGGCTGGGATACCCACGACAACCAGACTGGCAGATTAATCGGCTTAACCTCAGGGCTTAATGCTGCACTTGCAAACTTTCAGCAGGCCTTGGCCACCATGGGAGTAGAGAACGAGGTCACCACGTTTACCGCTTCTGACTTTGGTCGCACGCTGACCATCAACCGCGATGGTTCTGATCATGGTTGGGGCGGACACTATATGGTCATGGGCGGCGCGGTTAATGGTGGGCGACTCTATGGCAACTGGCCAGACTACGTACTTGGTGGTCGAGATGACATTGGCAAGGGGCGTCTCGTGCCTGAAATGTCAGTTAATCAGTACGGTGCTGCTATGGGTTCGTGGATGGGATTATCCAATGCAGATTTGTTAGATGTGTTTCCAGATCTAAATCGCTTCGAAACCGGTTGGCAAAATCAGTATGGGTTATTTAGCGGATAAAGAAAAATTGGCATCAGCGCAAGGATGCGCTTATCAAGTGAGTGGGTGAGAACATCTTCAATCGATTCGGTAAAAACCCGACACACAATTGTTCAGTGCAATTCAATGTGATCATTCCATTGATCTGGTCAGGCAATGGCGGTATTGTTGGTACGGGTAAACTGATCAATAGCGATCTACAGCTAAAGAGTGGATCGTCAATAGCATAGCTACCGTGCCGGCCATATATACCCTAGCGTTGCCAAATATTCCGGCCCAGAACCGCTTCGCTGCTTCTATAGCAGCATCTAAGTACCGAAGGCGGCCCCAGCTGTACTCACTTTTCCTGGATCTCACCTAGGGTGACTAGGCTCAACCCAGTAAAAATTCCGTGCAGCCCCTTATATACAGCTCTATAAGCTTCTGGATTCGAAATTTTTTGCAACGCTAGGGTATAGTTAGCATGATACAGCCGGCACGAGCGGTTCGTTAACTATCTGAAACAACCAACTTGTAGTCTAGTGTTGAATTAAGTGGGCAAGAGTAAACATACTCGCCATTCTTTAACGTAATTTCGTAGTCTTTGGTCACACCCAACTCTAGGCCACCTCCGGATACTTTCGGCAGGCGCGCTTTGTCAAGCAGGCTCTCACCACGCAAGTAAAAACCAAGCGGGTATTCAACATTCTCGTTCTTGACTCTAAATATGTATTTTCCCGGCTTAAGCTCCAAAGTCTTTGAATTAGTCAGTCTTTCAGCACCCGAGGTATCATTAATAGCCTCACAGTCCGATTTTTGTGCAGACTTGAAACCGTGGTTGATGTCGTTTTCGCTTTCAACGAATTGGCAGTTAACTTGGGTTAGCTCGATTACTTGTGCATCCTCGGCTGTCGCGGTACCAGTTACTGTAATCGCAAGCGTAATTGCTGCAAAACTACTTTTGAGAAAAGATGTGAGTGAGCAATTCTTTGTCATTCGAAGATTCCTTGTGAGTTTGTGGTTTCTTCTTAGTGATGCAATAGTGCTGAAGGTTCCGCAATTGCGTTGCACTTGCAATTTTATTTAAACTAGCGCTGTTGGGGTCACAGAAAGGGCCACCCCGCAGGTGGTCTTTGGTCTTATCAAAAACGCTGTAATTGTTCGGATTTTCAGTGGATTAGATATTAGCACCTATAATTCAAGGTGCAATGCAGCACAACTGCAGCAGTATGGGTAACACCCACACACTCAATGTCGAAGACTTTTAGTTAGGAAACCGAGTTGGTTCTTTTAATATACGAGTAAAAAAATATAGATTCGAAGTCGAGTCGGTTAAACGCGAATTTTTTATGATGTTGTCTTAAGTTGAATTCTTCGACGAATATTGCTAACGAATGAAAAGCATTTTTAATGATTCATCGCGGCAATGCGTTTATCGCAATCTACGTTAACCACGGTGGATCTACCATTGCATAAACTCCGGTGCAAGCGGCTTTAACACAGTCCGATAAATTGCCAAAATGCATATCTCTTTGAACCAACGCCGGGCCATAGTGTGCGTATTTTCCAGAATTGGTCATAAGATTTCGAGCTGATGCAGGTATTACAGGTTCGGTAATCATACACCAGCATGTATCGGTTATAAATTCAACTCCAAATGATTCGAGCCGCTTAACGTATCCTTTTGTGCTGGCTGCATCATGCACCTGACGCCCAAGCGTGACGAGCAGACGAACCTGTGGATTTTTTGTTTTACCGTCACACAGTGCGGCGAGTCTTGCACACTCATCTATTGAAAAATGCGGGTTGCCGAGACAGATCATATCAACCACTTGCGTTGGCGCAGTATTGAGTTCTCTAAAGCACTCAAGCAATGCATCAGTGGTTACCCGTTTTGCGTTATCGAACAAATTGTTCGCTCGACAAAACCTATTTGCATCGTTGGCTTCTGGCGTCACTCCGTGCATATGGAACATCGGGGCAGAAGACGTTGTAGCAAATGCTGCACTAAAAGCTTTAAGATCATCCATGGAAGGTTGTGCTGATTCAAGCCCGTAAATCAAAGGCAAATCGTTAGAGGCTATAAGACCGATGTAATAGCCGAGTAGGGGCCAGAAAGCATCATCCGGCGATTTCGTTTGCTCTACTTTAATGCAAACAGTTGGATCTCTTCCGTTATCCAAATGACTTCCGCTGGCGGGTGCTCTGCCGGTAAGCGCTACAAAAATATCCAAAAAATCTGGGTACTTTTGTGTACGTGCGCCAATAACACTATTAGCGAACATAACGGCGTTTGACTCCGCCCAAACTATCTGTTCTCCGAAGGCTGGTACTGTACTGAGTAAATACGGTGCACATGTAAAGCTCGGCTGTGCCCCCATAGCGACAAAGGCACGCCCTAACTGGCTTGCAGCTTCGCCTATATTGGCATTGACACCGTGTTTTTTCCAGCGCCGCTCGTCGATAGATATAGCGTTAAGCGTGGTGGGTATACGAACTTTCGCGCCTCTTTTAACCAATTGATCAGCGAATTCAAGACTGGAAGGTCCATGATATACACACGCATCAATATGTGCCTGACAAACATTAATGAGCTTTTCAGCGCCCTGAATGTGTGCAATGCGAAGTATTATTTGCATTGCTAATTGGGTTGCATCACCCAGTTCGCCGTCCAGCATTTGCTGATCAAGTGAGCTGAGCAAAACATTGTTCGTGTGTTCAGCAGGAGCATCTGGCTTATGCGTTAAAATTGAAAGCTTTTTATCTGACGATAGCTTAGTCGCTGGGGCGTTTTCAAAATATAATTTGGCACCCTGTATTTCAACCTGGGCTCCAGTTTCTAATCGATAAATATCGGCATCATCAATTCGTAAAACCGGTAGAGAATATTCGAACATTGCTTTGGCAACCAACACACCCAAGGTGAGAATATCTTCCGCCTCTGTAAAGAGCAGCGCCGCTGGTGCACATTTATTTAAAATCAGCTCCAATAAAGCACCGCTACCCGAACATGAACCTCGTCCGCTTGGGATGACCAACACTTTGCCGCTTATATTGCTGCCTTTTAGCGGGTGATGCTCATCAATAATGTTGCCGTTAAGCGGATCGATACCACCCCAGAAGCTAATGCCAACAGCTGAAACCAATAACGTTCCGCTTGCGACCCCATCTACTAATACCGTGCCGCAAATAGGCTTATTGGTTGGATTCGACCGATTTTCGACCATATATTCGTTCTACTATCAAAGCTGTGTTAACAAAGCAGATTAGCATGTGCTGCTAACTGGCTTACTTGATTGTTGTTCAATGACTTACGCATTGAGACACCCGCATGAGCAGTGCGTTTCAGCGCTTTTTATTTGGCACCAACACCCAAGTGCACCAGTTAGCAGGCGCTGAGGATAGTGCACCAAAACTTCCGATGAAATCAAAAAATTGACGAATCAGTGTTTTTTCAATCATTTGTAGCTGTTTAGCTGGTTCTATTTGAGATGCAGTTGTATGGTAGGTGAAAATTTGATCGAGAGTCGGCTTGACGTTCCGAAAGTCAATATCGCGGTAATCGCTAGCAGGTCAAATCGTCTGCGCGTAATATCCGTCGGGAATTGGCAGAAGGAGTAATAATCGAGGCGTTAGCAGACAAGGTGTCGCGCCCCGGGCTATCGAGCAACAAGCAGTAGAACGGGGAAATCATCTGCCCATTATCAGGTGCAAGATTAATCACCACAATAATCAATACGGACAGGCGACAAACAATTCAGCAGAGTTAAATAAGTGTCCAGCGCTTTTTGTATTGGTGCATCAACTCGAACTGGTTTCATTCACACCATAGTTTGAGATATAGTCCAAATCAGGAAAACCCGTAAGTGTGATTTTTGGATTATGCAAATGCATAGCCAGATTTACACCAAATTAAATATCAGGAGCACAATTGTGAAATTGATAAAAACAGCGCTGCGTAAAATAACATTAGGCGTAGCGACCAGTCTGCTGCTTATGGGCACAGCGCAAGCAGAATCAGTACTGCGTGTAAACATGCATTCCGATTTAAAAATCGTTGATCCGATATGGACAACGGCTTACATGTCCAGAAATTATGGCTACATGGTGTATGACACTTTGTTTTCTATCGATACAAGTGGCACCGTTCAGCCACAAATGGTCGATACGCATACTATTTCTGAGGATGGACTCACCTACGACTTTACGCTGCGAGAAGGGTTGATGTTTCATGATGATCAACCTGTCACCAGCGCTGACGTCATCGCGTCTTTAAAGCGTTGGGGTGCGAAAGATGCAATGGGTCAGAAGATGATGACCTTTGTCAGTGAAATGAGCGCTACCGGCGACAACAGCTTCCAAATTAAGCTCAATGAACCCACTGGTTTGGTGTTGCAAGCGCTTGGGAAGCCATCATCCAATGTTCCTTTTATCATGCCCGAGCGTATCGCAGCTACTGACCCAGGCGAGCAAATAACCGAATATATTGGCAGTGGACCATTTGTGTTTCTCGAAGATGAATGGAAGCCTGGTGATAAAGCTGAATTTGCCAAATTCGAAGGGTATGTACCCAGAGACGAGCCGGGCGATGGTCTTGCTGGTGGAAAAGTGGTTAATGTTGACAAAGTCGTTTGGCAAGTCATTCGCGATCAACAAACAAAAATGAATGCACTGTCGAAAGGTGAGATAGACGTAATCGAATCACCTGCACACGACTTATTACCGTTAATGGAAGAAGACGAAAATATACAGTTGGTTGATTTAAATCCGTTCGGAAACCAGTACACGTTTCGTTTCAATCAATTACATCCTCCATTCGATAACGCAAAAGTTCGTCAGGCATTGCTATACGCTTTTGATCAGGAGGAATTTTTATATGCGGCTATCGGTGATGAAAAATACTTTAAACTGTGTAAAGCCATGTTTATTTGCGATACGCCAATCGAGACCGAAATCGGGTTTGAAGACAAACTACAGGGCAATATAGAAAAAGCTAAAGAACTGCTGAAAGAGGCTGGCTATGATGGAACACCTGTGCTGCTCATGCATCCAACTGACTTGGCAGTTCTTGAGCCACTTCCACCAGTAGCCAAGTCCATAATGGAAAAAATTGGCATGAAAGTCGATATGCAGGCGATGGACTGGCAAACCCTCGTCGGTCGTCGTAATAAGCAGGAAACACCAGCTGAGGGCGGATGGAATGCGTTCATTACCTCATGGAACTCTGTTGACAATGCCAGCCCGCTTACTACGCCGTTTCTAAACGCAGCCTGCGACAAGGCGCTGTTTGGCTGGCCCTGCGACGAAGAAATTCAGTCTTTGCGTGATGAATTTTCTCGGGAACCTGATAGCGCTGCGCAGTTAGCGATTATTGAAAAAATCCAGCAACGAGTTTCTGAGGCGCCAACGCATGTTCATCTTGGTCAGTGGTATCAACCGCATGCTATGTCGGTAAAAGTCTCTGGTGCACCAGTATCTCCGGTGCCAGTGTTCTGGGGTTATTCAAAGGCCGAATAGTCGAACAGACGCTAAGGCATGAAGTCAACGGCACCTTTCGCGAGAATGCGTAAGGTGCCATTTTGCAACTAATACTTACACTGTCTATTAATCCATGTGGCCTTATCTAATCAGGAGAATACTAGCTGTCATTCCTGTGCTGCTGGTTGTGTCCATCATTGTTTTTCTTATGCTACGGCTTACGCCAGGCGACCCGGCATCAAATATTGCTGGAGACGCAGCGACTACGGAAGATATAGCAAAATTACGAGTACAGCTTGGTTTAGAAGAACCATTACCAGTTCAATTTGCCATTTACATTAAGAACTTGTTGCGCGGAGATTTCGGCGAGTCGTTTTATTACAAGCGATCAGTCATTTCAATGATTGGTGACAGCGTTGAACCCACGTTATCACTTGCTCTATTTACTATCGTGATCGCATGCGTCATAGCAGTACCATTCGGTACTCTGGCCGCCTTTAAACAAGGTTCTTGGTTAGATCGGATAGTCATGGGATTTTCAGTTGTTGGGTTTTCGGTGCCTGTGTTTGTTATTGGCTATGTTCTTATTTATATCTTTTCGGTGAAACTGGATTGGTTTCCAGTGCAGGGCTATCAGAACCTAAGTGAGGGTATTGCTGGTTGGGCGTACAGACTGATTCTTCCGTCGTTAGCGCTGTCTGTAATATTTATTGCACTAATAGCGCGTATGACAAGAACCAGCGTGCTGGAAGTTCTGAATGAAGACTACATTCGCACGGCGAAAGCGAAAGGTCTGTCGCAAACACGAGTATTGTTAAAGCATGCATTACGCAATGCAGCGGTACCGATCGTCACGGTAATTGGTATTGCTATCGCAATTTTAATGAGTGGTGTGGTCGTTACCGAAAGTGTTTTCGTGATTCCAGGGCTCGGTTCACTAACATTGGATGCGATTCAGGGTCGAGATTACCCTACAGTGCAGGCGTTGATAATTCTGTTTTCAGTCGTGTATGTCATGATCAATTTATTCATTGATCTACTCTACACATTACTCGACCCCCGGATTCGATACTAACGCTATGCAGACAGATCAATCCGATATTGGCGATAGCCTAATAGATCAATCAGTAGAAGGTGACAATGTTCGCAAGCAAGCTCCTCTGTGGAGCAGGCTTTTGCGCAGTCCCAGCGTCATCATTGGTGGTTTATTGCTTGTATTTATAGTGTCATTGGTGCCATCGGCAAAATTGCTAACCTCGCTTGACCCAACCGAGATCAATCCACGAAACCGGAATAAACCGCCCGGTGCAGAGATGGTAATGAAAAACGACAGCGGTGAACGCTATACCCTAACGTCACGCATGGGCACGGACAAATTGGGCAGAGATGTGTTTACTCGCGTTGTATACGGTGCCCGAGTTTCACTAATTGTCGGTCTGTCAGTCGCCATTATCAGTGTGGCAGTAGGGTTGTTTATCGGTCTTATCGCTGGGTATTTCAGATTAGCTGATGCCGTAATAATGCGCGTTATGGATGGGCTCATGGCTATCCCGGCAATACTGCTGGCGATTGCGCTGGTTTCGCTGTCCGGGGCCAGTTTGTTTACGGTCATAGTAGCCATAGTCATTCCTGAAATACCGCGTGTTGTTCGGCTGGTTCGCTCAATTGTGCTTTCAATAAGAGAAGAACCGTATGTGGAGGCGGCTATTTCGGTCGGAACACCAACAGCCAAGATTCTGTACAGGCACGTATTACCAAATACGATCGCACCACTGATCGTTCATGGCACTTTTATATGTGGATCGGCCATATTATTGGAAGCCATACTCAGCTTTCTGGGAGTAGGGGTGCCGCCAGAAATACCGACCTGGGGCAATATTATGGCCCAGGGTCGTGACCTTTTTCAGATTCACCCGCACAACATCTTCTATCCAGGCATTTTTCTTACGCTAACAGTGCTTGCAATTAATATGCTCGGAGATGGTTTACGCGACACCATCGACCCACGTGTGTCCAGAGAATTTTAACGGGACCATGGCTACTGAAACCCAAGGACCAGAATTGTCAGAACCCATTCTTACCGTCGAAAATTTAACATTGGCATTGCCCAAAAATGCTGATCGCCGATTCGCGGTCAACGATGTCACTTTTACTGTGTTGCCGGGAGAAGTTGTCTGTTTGGTAGGAGAGTCGGGGTCTGGAAAATCAGTTATCGCATTCGCCATTATGGGGCTTTTGGCAAAAGCTTTGACCGTTGAGTCCGGAACAATAAATTTATCCGGTGAAAATCTATTGCAATGCGATGAAAAACGCTTGCGAACGTTACGTTGTACTCGTATGGGAATGATTTTCCAGGAACCCATGACAGCGTTAAACCCCGTAATGACATGCGGCGAACAGATTGATGAAGTGTTGCTCGAACACACAGAGCTTGGAGCGGGTGAGCGAACCAAAAAAGTGTTATCCATGATAGCCGAGGTGTCTTTACCAGAGCCAGAGCGTATGTATCGATCTTACCCGCATCAGCTATCCGGTGGTCAACGACAACGCATCATGATTGCCATGGCTTTAATTCTGGAGCCGGATTTACTGATAGCAGATGAACCCACCACAGCACTTGATGTAACAACGCAAGCGCAGATACTTCACCTGATCAAGGAGCTTCAAAGCGTACGCAATACCGGTGTACTTTTCATCACACACGATTTTGGCGTGGTTGCTGAACTGGCAGATAAAGTGGCGGTGTTAAAGCAAGGAGAGCTGGTTGAAATGGACAAAACAAACCGTGTTCTTTCAGACCCGCAACACCCATACACTCGCATGTTGATAACCTCCGTGCCCAAGCACGAACCGCCTGTAAAAGAGCCGATTGCAAGCGACGCCCCGGTGATTTTAAAAACCGAAGGGATGAACAAGCGCTATGTCTCCCGTACATTCACTTTTGGTAAAACTGAAGTGGCGGCGGCTTCTGATATTTCCATTGAGATTAGAAAGGGCGAGACCCTGGGTATTGTTGGCGAATCAGGTTCAGGCAAGTCGACAGTGGCACGATGCATTACCCGCTTGATAGATGTCAGTAAGGGTAAGATACTGCTTACCGGAACCGATATAGCACAGGCTCCTCAGCGAGATCTACACAGTATGAGGCGTAAAGTGCAAATCATTTTCCAGGACCCTTATCGGTCTTTGAATCCTCGACGTACTGTTGGGCAGTCAATTGTCGAAGGCCCAATGAACTACGGAAAATCTCGCCAAGAGGCTTTAAAAGATGCTAAAGAATTGATGAATCTTGTGCAGCTGAGCCCCGATGTTCTAGATCGTTACCCGCATCAGTTCTCAGGAGGTCAACGGCAACGTATTTGTATTGCCCGCGCATTGGCCATGGAGCCAGATTTGCTGGTAGCTGACGAAGCCGTGTCTGCCTTGGATGTTTCTGTTCAAAAGCAAGTGTTGGAGTTACTGGCACAGGTGCGAGACAGAATGCAATTAGCCATGTTGTTTATTACTCACGATTTACGTGTTGCCGCACAGGTATGCGATACGGTAGCGGTGATGTCCGAGGGTGTTGTGGTTGAGCTCGCCTCAGCAAAAGAACTTTTTTCAAATCCAAAACATGAATACACAAAGGCTTTGTTCAAAGCCGCACCAGGAAGAGACTTCAAGTTTGCCGAATTCACAACTTAACAGGTAGAGCTGAAGCTAAATTGTCACTGCTATTCATTGAATACAACCGTATACGTATAATTTAAAATTTAGCACTGCTGGAGTCTTGATGTGTATTACTTGAATTGCAATGTGTTTAAAATTCGTGCAAATATAATTTGAAACTTGTGGGCTTCGCGTCTGATCCGTTTTTAACTTTCCTGCGTACAAATTATTCAATAATTTGATAACAATTTACTGGTGGAGAAATCAATGAAAACGAACACGATTGTTATGGCAGTGACATCCGGCATGCTGGTTGGAGGATTAGCCATGGCGGCGAGCACACAGCCGGTTTCTGATGAGGTTGTAGCAAAACAACGCAGTACTCTGGCCGAGTCCACTAACGGTGCAGGGTTCGGCCCACAAGCCCCACGTGACATCGATTCACTGGAAGGGAACAATGCTCGTATGTTTGTAACCGCGCCACCACATACGGAGATGAATTTGTGCAATATTCATTTCCATGAAAGTGCAGAGCACAAAGGCGGCGATTTTTCGACTTACCGAGGAAACGGCGATGGTAAAGGCAAAGACACAGGATTTGTTTACTCAGGAGAATTGTCCGAAGCTGAACTTGCTCCAACTGATGCAGAAATTGGCGCCAGCGACTATGGCACGCTCGAGCCAGGCGATACAATAGAGGTACACTACGTACATAGTACCGCTCAGGTAATGCCGGGTCCCACGCTTGGTGCTTGTCTTAGCGATTCGATAAAAAACCCGCAATTGCGCGTGGAAACACAGGTGTATGTGCTGGTCAATGACGCTAACGCGCTTGATTTCACCGAGCTTGCAGCTATCGGAGAGGTTAACGGTTATCAACAGGCCATAAATATTCCTTCAGATACAGGTGCACCGGTTCAGTATGCAGGCTCTACGACTGGGCCGAGTTACAACGAGAAGGGGTCACCGTTTCAAGTGAGCTGGAGTGTCCGACCACAGGTAGCCAAGGTTGACATTGCGACTATGGCAACCTGGCTCGAAAGCAATGTGTTCGAAGAGACTGGCGCACATGGTGTCCGAAACCTGGTAACCAACCCTGATCTGTTGTCGAAAGGCGGTAATTAATCGGTTTTTATCCTGTTCGTTAAACTTTGGTGGGAATTAAACTACCCACCAAAGTTTGTTGCGCTATAGTCTTGCTGCACGTGAAGTTAGAGGCAATATTTGTGTTGTAAAACCTGACAACGTAACAGTATTCGGATGTTCCAGTCAGAGGGTCTTATTCGCTCGAATCACTTGTGCGGTCTGTTGCCGCAACTACCGTTACTGCAATGTGGCCAACAAACCGGCCATTAACTTTCCACGATCAACCAGAGAGTCAACTTCAATGTGCTCATTGAGCGTATGTAAACCTGCTCCCATTACGCCCAACGAATCCAGTGTTGCTATTCCCATAGCGCCAGTGAAATTGCCGTCTGAGCCACCACCAGCCATGCTGGCTTCCAACGGTTGACCAAGATCTTTCGCTATCGCAGCTGCGTGTTTATGCAACGCTTTGCAAGCATCATTTGGTTCCCATACAGGACGGGTAACTCCGCGTTCAACTCTGAGTCGTGGTCCGTCGATCTTAGACTTGTCTGAGCTGTTATCCAGAGACAGCAAGCGAGCAACGCCATCGTCTAAGTCTGACTGCTTTTTAGCCATAGACAAAGCCTGTGCATTACAGCTGGAAGCTACGCAGTTAACCCATTGTCCACCATTGATTACACTAACTGAAAACGTACAGTCATCGGTAGTCATGTCTTCAATTTCGATAATCCTTCTAGCCATCTCTTTGACTGCAGACTGGCCAAGACGAGGATCGACACCAGCATGCACTGGTTGCCCAATAGTTTCGAGGTTGAAGCGGGCTATCGCGTAGCGGCCCCATACAACGCCCCCACCTTTTGTTGCTGGTTCCGGTACTAATACAAATTTATTAGCGCTTGCTGTCGCTTCTATTAATTCGCGGG
>CALIMV010000001.1 GCA_938045275.1 uncultured Granulosicoccaceae bacterium | reverse complement strand
ATTTAAGAACATGTACAAGCTAGGAGCTTATAATAATGTTCTTGTACAAGAATAATAATCGATTGTTAAAACAACGTCATATTTAAGTGAAAATTGTCAAGTTTGGTTGAAACTGCCCACCATGCCCCCAAAAACCATGTTGCCCAACCGACAAGCCATGATCAGTTGTAAAAATCAATAAGGTATTGTCGTCTATACCTAGGGCTTCAATCGATTCCATGATTTCACCTACTCCATCATCAACCATGGATATTTGCGAATAATAGTTGCGAAGCGTTGCCAAATCATTTGGCGCTCGCATCAACATGGAAAAATCTAAATCGGTGGTTGATTCAGTATGATTCATTAAGAATCCGTCCACCGCCTTTTTGCTGATAGCTTCGCGCGGCACCGAGTTCATTGGGCATTCCGAATAGCGTTGTGTGTGACGATTTTCGTCGGTCTCTTTGGTAGCTGGCCAATGACCATAAGGTGCGGGGTATGGTAAGAAAAGAAAAAACGGATTGTTTGATTTAACCTGCTCCGTCATGAAATCACAGGCTTTGTTGGTGAAGAAATCGACTGAGTGGCCAGGTTGATCATAGACTTGGCCGTTGTCAAAAATGCGATTTCGATAAAAACTTCGTATATGCCCATCATTCAGCGTTACCCAATGATCGAACCCCTCCGCTGGTGTGGTTGGTTCGCCCAAATGGTACTTGCCAACCAAAGCTGTAGTGTAACCATCGCTTTGCAGCAAGCCTGGTAATGTTTGCATCCCATTTAACGCATGCCAACCCGTTGGCCAATCTGGCATGTTTCTATCGTCTATCCAGGAATGCACTCCATGATGCGAAGGCAATGTACCGGTGAGTACTGATGCTCTGCACGGCGAACAGAATGCGTTAGGACAATACGCATTGTTGAACCGCATACTTCGATTGGCAAGCCTGTCGATATTCGGCGTGTACACCTCGGTATTACCGTAACAACCAAGTGTGGAGGCCTGTTGGTTGTCGGTGAATATCAATACTACATTGGGTTTGTTACTCATTATTATGTCCTGGTTCAATGGTTGCTCTCATTCGCACATGTACTGCTGCCACACGATGGTCTTTGGGCCGTGATTTACACGATAACCAGTATATTCGAGCATACAGATTCTTTTTTATTGACACAAATAATCGATAAAACGTATTCTCAGACCTTAACCAATCGAATAATCATTAATGTGCAAAGAACCAGTCTGTGTGATGCAGTAGCGCAGTCATAGCAATTGATATTGTGTGTAAACAAAACTCAGAGTATCCAATTCGGCAGTTAGCGCTAATGAATAGTGATAATAGAATGTAAAAGTTGAGGAGTAAAAAATATGAGGAATAAAAATGAGGATCAGAAAATGAAAAGACGCATTCTAATGACATCGGCACTCACAGCCTTGGTCATGACCATGACCTTGCCTGTAATAGCGCAGGCAGACACCACCAAATTACGCGTAGCTAACTGGCTTCCTCCGGTACACCATATGACAACCACGCTTCGAGCCTGGGCCGATGAGCTTGAAGCTGCATCAGGTGGTGAACTGGAAGTAGAAATCATGAGCGCACCATTGGCAAAACCCAATGGCCAATACGATCTGGCAAAAAACGGTGTTGTTGATATCGCCTATTCTGTTGCAGCCTATCATCCAAAACGCTTCTGGAAATTGATGGCAGTTGAAACCCCTTTCGCCGCACCTAACGCTGAGAAGGCCGGCGTTGCGGCTTGGCAATGGTATGAAAAGCACGGATTCATGGCAGAAGATACAAACGATACGAAACTGCTTGCACTGTTCGCACACGCACCACACTTGTATCACAGTACAAAACCGTTAACTACTTTGGCCGATTTCAAAGATAAAAAAATCCGCGTTGGTGGTAACGGTGTAAAAATCGCCGAAATGATTGGTGCGGTACCGGTGAGCATGCCGCCAGGTCAAACCAACGAAGCCATGTCAAAAGGTACTATTGATGTTTCGCAGTTTCCTTGGGAATCAGTAAAAGGATTCAAGCTTGCCGATGTTTCAACACATCACATGGTCGTTCCCGGTGGCACCTATGCTGGTATTTTCTACATGACAATGAGCCCAAAAACCTGGAAGAATTTATCTGAAAGCCAGAAAGCGGCGGTCACCAAAGTATCGGGTGAATGGGGTTCACGCTTTATTTCTCAGAAGTGGGATAATGTTGAACAATCGGGTATCGATGCAGCGACCGCTGCGGGTAATACTATCACTACCATGTCAGACGACGATGTCGCACAACTCAAAGAGCTTATTCAGCCGATAACCGAAGAATGGATAGCTAAAGCCAACGAAGCAGGTCTTGATGGCAAAGCCTTGTTGGAAGACTACTACTCGATTGTTTCAGGCTTGTAGTCACTTAACTAAAATTTGCGTGCAACGAATCCAATATTAATGCGTAAACTTGTTTCAACCGTGGTCGGCCGAACAGCAACAGCGTTCGGCTGGCTGGCGTCTGCAACACTGGTGGTTATCATGGCAACCACATTTGTTGACGTTATCGGTAGAACTTTTGCAGGGCGATCACTTGTTGGCACTGTGGAGTCTGTCGAATTACTGATGGGTATTCTGGTGTTCAGCGGTTTGGCACTGACTGAGGTTAACCGACGCCATATTGTTGTAGAAACTTTCCAGACACTTTTTCCTCGTCCGCTGAAACGACTATCAGTATTGGTTAATCTAACGTTGGCTGTTGTATTAACAGCGCTGTTAGCGCGACAGCTGATTGTCAAAGCCATTGAAATATTTGAAGAACAGGAGCACACCCAAATACTTGAAATTCCGTATTGGCCAACAGCCTTCATTATGTCTGCAGGCATTGTACTTTTCTTGATCGTACTGCTACTGCGCTTTGTAGAAGCAATTGTCAACCCCACTGTTGTTGAAGATTCTCAGACCGAGAACAGAGCCAGCCCTTCCTGATGACAATCGAGGTACTTGTTCCACTCGTTTTCGGCTTGTTATTTTTCCTATTGGTGTTGGGCGCACACCTGGGCCTTGCAATGTCAGCTGTCGCCATTTTCGGTATCACAATGATTATCGGTTCGGACGGGGCTTTATCGTTGGCTGGGCTTTCAGTTTACGAATCAGCACAGAGTTTTGATTTAAGTGTTATACCGCTTTTCGTATTGATGGGTACCTTCGCGTCGAAATCCGGTATTTCATCGGACTTGTTCAGCGCTTTTAACACCTGGTTGCACAAACGCAGAGGTGGTCTGGCCCATGCAAGCATTGCCGCCTGCGCAGCCTTTGGTGCGGTTTGCGGGTCTTCATTGGCAACGGCTGCGACTATGGGTCAAGTGGCAATACCAGAAATGCAACGCTTTGGGTATAGCGGCAAATTGGCTACTGGCAGCATCGCAGCAGGAGGTACCATCGGCATTTTGATTCCTCCGAGCGTTATTATGCTTATCTATGGCATTTTGACTGAGACCAACATTGGTGATTTGTTTTTGGCAGGTATCATTCCAGGCATTTTACTCACGCTGTTTTTTATGATCACGGTTGTCATCGTCACAAAGCTCGACCCAAATTCTGCGCCACAAATAAACAAAACAGCAACGGACATTTCTTCAAGTTCTGCATTCTCCAAAGTCTGGCCAACGCTATTGTTATTCTTTTTAGTCATTGGCGGCATTTACAGCGGTGTATTCACGCCAACAGAGGCGGCTGGGTTTGGCGCGGTGGGCGCACTGCTGATTGGCGTGCTTATGAAAAGACTCAATTGGCGAAAAATTGGTGAGAGTTTGATTGACACCGTTCAAACAACGTCAATGATATTCCTGATACTCATTGGCGCTATTCTTTTTTCAGCGTTTCTGTCACTCAGTGGTACGCCAGCGCTACTGGGAAGCTGGATAGTTGGTCTGGCGTTAACCCCCATAATGACCATCATGCTGATTGTGGTCGCTTATATTTTACTGGGTGCGTTTCTAGACACGATGGCAATGATCATTTTATCGATACCCATTTTTTTCCCTATCGTGATGGACATGGGATTCGACCCGGTTTGGTTTGGTGTGCTTGTTGTGTTAGTAGTGGAGCTAGCGCTTATTACCCCACCGATGGGGATAAACGTTTTCGTGATCAAGGGAATCTCAAAAAATGTACCGCTTAGTCAGGTATTCATCGGTGTGCTACCGTTTTGTATTGCATTACTCGCGATGATCTTTCTGATTATCGCGGTACCTGAGCTAGCAACGTTTTTAATCTAACTTTCCGAAACCAGCTAAATAAACTAAAAATTGACACGGTCGCCCCCCTTTAATTCAAGTATTTCCCGCGCCTCATCCGGTGTTGCCACTTCACAGCCCAAGTCTTCAACAATTCTTTTTATTTTAGTCACTTGTTGCGCATTACTGCTAGCAAGTTTTCCACGAGAAATGAACAAACTGTCTTCAAGGCCCACTCGAACATTGCCACCCATTTGACTGGCTGTAGTGGCCATAGGCATTTGTGCGGCACCTGCACCGAGTACTGACCAGCGATAGTCATCACCGAACAGACGATCGGCTGTGCGCTTCATGAATACCAAATTATCGACCTCGGGACCTATACCACCGAGGATACCAAATATAAACTGAATAAAAACGGGGGCTTTAAACATGCCGGTATCCATGCAGAATTTCAAATTGTATAGATGGCCTACGTCGTAGCATTCGTGTTCAAATTTGACATCATGCTTACCGCCGAGAGCTTCAGCAACGGTGCCTATATCCCTAAAGGTGTTTCTAAAAATATAGGTATCGGAGTTTTCCACATACTCTTTCTCCCAATCAAACTTCCAGTCGTCATAACGTTTTGCCAACGGATGAAAAGAGAAATTCATTGAACCCATATTTAACGAACACATCTCGGGAGAGAAGCGTTGAGCCGGTGCAATACGATCTTCAATGGAGGTTTTTAAGCTACCTCCTGTAGAAATATTAACGACGGCATTAGTAGCTTGTTTGATGCGTGGAAGAAAGGGTGCAAAATCCTCCGGGTCAATTGATACAGCGCCAGTTTGTGGATTGCGCGTGTGCAAATGAAGAATTGATGCACCGGCCTCTGCAGCATCCATGGCCTGATGCGCTATATCGTTGGGAGTGTACGGCAAGGCATCAGACATAGTTGGTGTATGAATAGCACCTGTGATAGCACAGGTAATAATTGTTTTTTGTTTAGCCATGTTTTAGTCCTTTTTTTCAATGACACGCGGAGTGACGGGAAATAACTCAATGCCGTACCGTGAGCGAATGAAGCCCCACACACCGGTGGGTGCATAAAGCATGATTACAATAGCCACAGCGCCCAATATCATCAGATAAATTGAACCCAGATCGGCCAGTGTTTCTCTAAGTAAAAAGAACACCAGAGTCCCAATGATTGGACCTTCCAGTGTTCCTATGCCTCCAATAACAACAATAAAAATGACAAACGCTGTCCAATCGTTAACACTAAATGCTGCGTCTGGCGTAATTCGAAGCTTTTGCAGGAAAATCATGGCACCAATCATTGAAGTGAGACCGGCAGTGACAACGTACACAATAAATTTGGTTCGCCAGGTGTTTATACCCAACGAGGAAGCTGCGAGCTCATTGTCGCGAATGGCTTTGAGAGCAAAACCTTGCCGAGATCGAAGCAGCAATACAACGGTTGTTATAATAACCAATGTCAGTCCCAACACACTCCAATAAATGGCACTGTCTCTACCCGCGCGCGAATCTGATATTGATTTAACAATCGATGTAGGCAGACTTGTCCCGGACCCACCACCCAATGCAGTGACCTGTGCGGCTGACAGGCGAAACACCTCTGCAATAACCCAGGAACCAATCGCAAAGTACGCACCTTTTAAGCGAAAGATGAGAGCAGCAACGGGTATTGAAACCAAAGCGCCCAGCAAACCAATAAGTGGCAGTACATACAACGGCGGCAAACCGGCGAACATCGCTAGAGCAAACAACAAATACCCACCCAGCCCCACATAGGCTTGTTGTCCAACCGATACTAAACCTGCATAACCAGCCAGTAGATTCCAAAGGCATGCCAAAGATAAATACAAAAGCATCTCGTTGAGCAGTCGAATATCGGCACGTCCGGCCCACCACGGCGCTGCAATCAATGCAATGACCAGCAGTATGGCAAAAACAATAAAAAAATTACTGCCAGCAGACCCACTTGTTACGCGCGCGCTCAATGCTCAACCCTCGGAAATAAACCGCGTGGTCGCACAGCCAGAACAAGCAAAAAAGCGATATGACCTGCCAGTAGCTGCCAACCCGGATTTATTTTCGCGCCAATTGCTTGTGCAACACCTAATATGACACCACCGGCCAATGTGCCCCAAAGGTTACCCAGCCCGCCAATGATCACGGCTTCAAACCCAAAAATGAGTCGACCAGGCCCACTGGACGGATCAAAGGCTGTCCGGGTCCCCAGAAAAATACCAGCTATACCAATCACTGCCATTGACAAGGCCATAGCCAGACCGAAAACATGCGCTTTGTTAAGTCCCATCAGTTGGGCAATATCGGCATTATCGGAAGTAGCCCTAAAAGCGCGCCCCAAAGACGTTCGGTAAAACATCCACTGTAGTGCTGCGATTACAGCAACTGCGACCACAAACATAAGCAACGGTAAAAGCCCGATGCTTATAGGCCCCACGGTAAAGCTTGCCGTTTCCAATGTGCCGGAGTTCAGTTTTTGAGGGTCGGCGGAATACAGCTCTAACAACGCATTTTGAATGATGATCGACAAACCAAAGGTAACCAGCAACGGTGGTAACAGATCGTCACCGAGCGTTTTATTAAGAATGAGTCTTTGTAAGAAATAGCCTGCCAATCCCATCAATGGCACAACCAGC